>JAKAFH010000105.1 GCA_021818025.1 Actinomycetes bacterium
TCGCGGCCTTTCCCCAGACCTGTCTGCGAAACGACCGTCGCTCGCTCTACGAGCAAGAGGGAGTCAGCGAGCGCGACGCGATGGCCAACGAGTTCATCCTCGGGCAGCGATCGCTCGCCGCCGACGGGCTCGACGGCGCCCGGCGCTTCCGTGGCGGCGCTGGGCGACACGGTGAATTCGCCTGACTGGTACCCGAGGCACCGTCACGGATGCGGGCCACGTCCTAGGCCCGGCCCGGCACTACAGTCCGACCCAGCGCCGACGCATCGACGGCGCCGAGTGGTCGATGACAGAGAGGTGCACATGATGAGCAATCCGCTCCCTCGCCCGGTCGTGACGTGGAGCGAAGCATGACGCCTCGACGTCGCGACCGCACCCTGCAACTAGCGCCCGCGACGACCGAGGACTTTCGAGAGCTCGCGCGCCGCCGACTTCCCCGCCAGCTCTTTGACTACGTGGACGGGGGTGCGTTCGCCGAGAACTCGATGCGCGCGAACGAAGACGATCTACGGGCACTTCGCGTTCGACAGCGGGTGTTGCGCGACGTTTCCAATCGTCGCTTGGCGACCACTGTTCTCGGTCAGTCGCTCTCGCTGCCCCTCGTACTCGCGCCGGTCGGCTTCGCGGGCATGTTCGCGCCGCGCGCCGAGGTGCTGGCCGCGCGGGCGGCAGAGCGCGCGGGGATCCTCTTCACCGAGTCGACCCTCTCGATCTGTGGGATCGAAGAGGTCGCGGCCGCCACGACCACACCGTTCTGGTTCCAGCTCTACGTCATGAAGGATCGCCGGTTCGCCGAGGAACTCGTGGCCCGCGCCCGAGCGGCGGGCTGCACGACGCTCGTACTGACCGTCGACCTCGCGGTGCCGGGGCGGCGCTTTCGTGACGCCCGAAACGGGCTCAACGGTGGCCTTTCGACCCTCGCGCGGAATCGGCGCCGGCTGGACATCGCGAGCCACCCGCGCTGGGTGCGCGAGGTGGCCCTCGGGGGCAAGCCCCTCACGTTCGGCAACCTCGAGAGCGCCGTGCCCGCTGGGCGCGTGCCCCAAGACTTCCAGCACTGGGTCGCGGGACAGTTCGATCCAAGCGTCACCTGGCACGACCTCGAGTGGCTGCGCTCGCTCTGGGACGGACCGATCGTGCTCAAGGGGATCCTCGATCCCGAGGACGCGCGCGAGGCCGTCGCCAACGGCGCCGATGCGATCATCGTCTCCAACCACGGGGGGCGACAGCTCGATGACGTCACCTCGACGATCCGCGCCCTGCCGAGAATCGCCGACGCCGTCGGCGACGCGGTCGAGATCTTGATGGACGGCGGGGTGCGCAGCGGTCTGGACATTGTCAAGGCCTTGTCACTCGGTGCCCGGGCGTGCCTGGTCGGGCGACCGTGGATCTACGCGGTGGCTGCCCGCGGCGAGCAGGGGGTCTTCAACGTCATCGAGTCGCTACGCGCTGACCTCATGGTCGTGCTCGCACTCGCCGGCGTGGCCGACGTGCACGACCTCGGCCCGTCGGTGCTCGAGAACCCCGGCGTCGACCGAGGCTGACTGCGAGGTTTTCGAGCAGAGGAACGTGTCAGTCGGTGAGGTAGTCGACCGCGACGCGATCGACTACGACGCCGTCGTTCATCCAGTCGACGACCGCGCGATGGCGCGGGTGCACCAAGTACTGGTCGAGCGCCTCGGTCGACTCGAAGCTCGAGACGAGGATGAGCGGCCAGTGCGAGTCGACGACACCCAGGTCCGGGTGGACCTCGATCGAGATGACGCCTGGCACCACGTCAGCGAGTGCCTCGAGGCGCGAGCGCATTTCGACGACGTGGCGTTGGCGCACGTCAGGGTCGGAAGCGGCGAGCTGGAAGGCGACGATGTGACGGATCATGGTTCTCCCGCGGTGGCGTTCGCGCTCGAGTCTAGGGAACCGGCGGCGGGCCGCCGAGAACGCCGCCACTCGTCGAGGGTCTCGACGTCGACCGGTTGCGCGACGCTCGACGCCGACCAGCTGGCGAGCAGCTGCAGCGAATTCGCCGACGGCGAGCCGGGCTCGGCGCTGTAGACGTTGATCCGCTGTCCGGAGTCCCCGCCGAGTTCGAGGGCCTCGTAGTCGAGCGTGAGGTCGCCCACGACCGGGTGGTGCAGACGCTTGGCGCCGCTGCGGTGGAACTTGACGTTGTGGTTCGCCCAGCGCACGCGGAACTCGTCGCTGCGCGTGGAGAGCTCGCCGATCAGGTCGGTGAGGCGCCGGTCGTAGGGGTCGTGGCCGGCCTGGGCGCGAAGGATCGCGACGGTGTCATTGGCGACGTCATCCCAGTCGATGAAGAACTCGGCTGCGCGAGGGTCAAAGAAGATGAACTGGGCCATGTTGACTGGCAGCGACCTACCGTCGAGCACCTCGGCGTAGAGTGCGGACCCGAGCGCGTTCATCGCGAGGATGTCGAGCCGTCCGTTGCGCAGGTAGGCAGGGTAGGCGGTGATGCCCTCGAGGACCCGCAGCACGGTGGGCCGCACGCGGTCCTGGCTGGCACGGCGACGAGTCGGGCGCGAGGTCGCGGCGCGAAGGAGGTCAACGAGGTGCGCCCGCTCGGCCTCGTCGAGCTGCAGGGCGCGGGCGATGCCCTCGAGCACGTCACTCGACGCGCCGGTGGCGCTGCCACGCTCGAGGCGCGTGTAGTACTCGACGCTGATGCCCGCGAGCAGCGCGACCTCTTCGCGGCGAAGGCCCGCGACGCGGCGCCGGGCACCGTAGGCGGGCAGCCCGGCCCGCTCCGGGGTGATTCGGGCTCGCCGCGAGACGAGGAACTCGCGGATGTCGTTCGTGGCCTCCACTCCGCCACCATAGGGGTAGTACCCGCGCGAAGACAGGCCCCGCCGGTACCCCTCTTGACAAGGTCTTCCTACCGGCCGCCAGAACTGGTTGAGTGGGTGCATGCGAGCCGCCATCTATCACGGACCCCACGCCATCACCGTCGGCGAACGACCCGACCCAACCATCCAGCTACCGACCGACGCCGTGGTGCGCGTGGTGCTCGCCTGCGTCTGTGGTTCGGACCTCTGGTACTACCGCGGCGAGTCGCCCCACGAGCTCGGCCCGATCGGCCACGAGTTCATCGGCGTCGTCGAGGACCTCGGAGCCGACGTTCGCGGCCTCGCGCGCGGCGACCTCGTCATCGCGCCCTTCGTCTTCAGCGACGGCACCTGCGCGCACTGCCGGGCCGGCTGGATGCCGAGCTGCGTCGCGGGCGGGGCCTTCGGTAACCACGGCGTCGATGGGGGCCAGGGCGAGGCCGTGCGGGTGCCCTTCGCCGAGGCGACGCTCGTCCCCGTGCCGGGCACGGGCCACGAAGACGGGACCCTGCGGTCGCTGCTCACACTCACCGACGTCGCCTGCACCGGTCACCACGCGGCGATCAGTGCCAACGTCCAGCCGGGCCACACCGTCGCGGTCGTCGGCGACGGCGCGGTCGGCCTCTCGGCGGTGCTCGCCGCCGCCCGGCTCGGCGCGCAGCGCGTCATCGCCCTGAGCCGCAATCCCGCCCGCCAGGCGCTCGCGCGCGCCTTCGGTGCGACCGACGTGGTCGCCGAGCGCGGGGAGGAGGCGATCGCGCGCGTGCTCGAACTGACGGGTGGGGTCGGTGTGGACGCCGCGATGGAGTGCGTCGGCACCGGCCAGTCGATGACGACGGCCTTTTCCATCGCGCGGCCCGGGTCGGTCGTCGGGGCGGTCGGTGCTCCGCACGGTGTGCACGTCCCGATCGAGCGGGTGATCTTCGCCAACGTCGGACTGCGCGGCGGCGTCGCGCCGGCGCGGCGCTACATCCCCGAGCTGCTGGGCGACGTGCTCGAGGGTCGGATCAACCCCGGGCAGGTCCTCGACTTCGAGACCGACCTTTC
Organism: Actinomycetes bacterium; assembly: GCA_021818025.1. Taxonomy (GTDB): domain Bacteria; phylum Actinomycetota; class Acidimicrobiia; order Acidimicrobiales; family RAAP-2; genus RAAP-2. The sequence continues at coordinate 3,888 of JAKAFH010000105.1, forward strand.
CGGCGTGGGAAGCGCCTATGAGGCCATGGACCAGCGCCGCGCCGTCAAGTCGCTGATCCGCGTCGGGTCGGTGTGAGGCCCCTCGCACCCGACACCGGCGGACGCACTCGCGAACGGCGAGCAGTTCTAACTAGGAGGAAGATGATAATGAAGCACCACCACCTCGGACCCCTCGACGTCGGCCGGATCGGCCTGGGCACGATGGGCATGTCGACGGCCTACACGGGCGCGCGCAGTGACGACGCCGAGTCGATGCGCACCATCCAACGGGCCCTCGATCTCGGCGTCACGCTCATCGACACGGCCGAGATCTACGGCCCGTACGTCAACGAGGAGCTCGTCGGACGAGCCATCGTCGGCCGGCGCGACGAGGTCGTCCTCGCGACCAAGTTCGGGCTCGTGTCGCACGGCGGCGACGGTCCGTGGCATCTCGACAGCAGCCCGGCGAACGTCCGTGTCGCGCTCGAGGGATCGCTGCGGCGTCTCAGCACCGACCACGTCGACCTCTACTACCAACACCGCGTCGATCCGACTATCCCGATCGAGGAGACGGTCGGCGCGCTGAGCGAGCTCGTGGCCGAGGGCAAGGTGCGACACATCGGTCTCTCCGAGGCCGGGGCCAACACGATCCGCCGCGCGCACGCCGTGCACCCGATCACCGCGCTGCAGTCGGAGTACTCACTGTGGACCCGCGACCCCGAGGCGCGGGTGCTCGCCACGCTGCGCGAGCTCGGCATCGGACTCGTCGCCTACTCGCCGCTCGGGCGGGGATTCCTCACCGGTGCGATCACGTCGGTCGATGATTTCGCCGAGGACGACTCGCGCAAGAGCAACCCCCGCTTCATGGGTGAGAACTTCCAGCACAACCTCCGCGCGGTCGCCGAGGTCACGGCCATCGCGGCCGAGGTCGGCGCCACGCCAGCGCAGGTCGCGCTCGCGTGGGTGCTCGCCCAGGGCGAGGACGTCGTGCCCATCCCCGGCACCAAGCGCGTCGCGCGACTGGAGGAGAACCTGGACGCCGACGCCGTGCAGCTCTCGGCTGAGCAACTGCGCCGGCTCACTGGCGTGACGCCGCCTGCGGGCGAGCACCACAACGCCGCGCAGATGTCGATGATCGAACGCTGAGCGGGCCTGAGATCGCACCGCTGAAGGATTGGCGCACTGCAGCGACAGCCGCAACGCCGGCGTCCCGTTCAGGGACGATGGAACGCCGCGTGACGAAGTCGCTGTGGCGACCGTGCGCGCACAACGATCGGTGACGATTCGCGGGCGAAACTCGGCTCTCCGATCCCGATCGGTGACGCCGGCCTGCGCAGGTGGGAGACGAGCGCGTCAAGCGGGTGGCCGG
>JAKAFH010000106.1 GCA_021818025.1 Actinomycetes bacterium
CGCGGACCTCGATCGCCTGACCGAGCTCCAGGACGTCCTCGACCTGTCCGATTCGCTTGCCACCATTGAGCGGCGACATCTTGGAGATGTGCAGCAACCCGTCGCGTCCGGGCATCAGGCTGACGAACGCACCGAACTTGGCGATGTTCACGACGCGCCCAGCGTAGGTCGCACCGACCTCGGCCGTCGGCGGGTCCAGGATCAGCGCGATGCGTCGGCGAGCCTCCTCGACGGCCCGGCCGTCCTTGGCACCGATCGTCACGGTGCCGACCACGCCGTCGTCGTCCACGGCGATGTCGGCGCCGGTCTCCTGCTGGAGGGTGTTGATGACCTTGCCCTTGGGCCCGATGACCTCGCCGATCTTGTCGATCGGGATCTCGAGTGTGACGATCTTCGGCGCCACCTCGGACACCTCGGCGCGCGGCGCGTCGATCGTGGAAGTGATCACGTCAAGGATCGTGAGGCGAGCCTGGTGAGCCTGGCGCAGCGCGTCAGCCAGGACGTTCGCGGGCAGTCCGTCGATCTTGGTGTCGAGCTGCAGCGCGGTGACCGCGTCCGCCGTGCCGGCGACCTTGAAGTCCATGTCACCGAAGGCGTCCTCGGCTCCGAGGATGTCGGTCAGGGTCACGTAGGTACCGTTCTCGTACACGAGGCCCATCGCGATGCCCGCGACCGGCGCCTTGATCGGCACGCCCGCGGCCATGAGCGACAGCGTCGAGCCACAGACCGAGGCCATCGACGTCGAGCCGTTGGACTGCATGATGTCCGAGACGACTCGCAACGTGTAGGCGAAGTCCTGCTCGCTGGGCAGCACGGGGATCAGCGCACGCTCGGCGAGCATGCCGTGGCCGATCTCGCGACGCTTGGGCATCCCGACCCGGCCGGTCTCACCGACCGAGTAGGGCGGGAAGTTGTAGTGGTGCATGTACCGGCGGAACTCGTCGGGGCTGATGGTGTCGAGCTGCTGGCGCATGCGCGGCATGCCGAGCGTCGTCACGTTCACCACCTGGGTCTCGCCGCGCTGGAAGAGCGCCGAGCCGTGGGTCATCGGGAACAGGTCGACCTCGGCGGACAGCGGCCGGATGTCGGTCGTGCCGCGGCCGTCGATGCGCACGCCGTCGCTCACGATGCGACTGCGCACCAGCTTCTTCGTGACCGACTTGACCGCGGCCTTGATCTCGCCGACCCGGTCGGCGAACTCCCCGCTCAGCTGCTCGACGATGTCGGCGGTCGCGTCGGCCAGCGCGGTCGCGCGGGCTTGCTTCTCGCTGATCCGGTTGGCACTCTCGAGCGCCGTCATGCCAACGGCCTCGACGCGTGCGTAGACGTCGTCCTCGTAGTCACGGAACACCTGGTAGGGAATCGTCTCGATCGGACCGCGCTCGGCGACGTAGGCGGCGACCAGCTCGCGCTGGAGCTCGATCGACTCGCGGATCCACAGCTTGGAGGCCTCGAGTCCGGCCGCGAGCACTTCCTCGTCGACCTTGGGCGCTCCGTCGGCGTACTTCTCGAACGAGCCCTCGGTCCCGCCGGCCTCGACCATCATGATGGCGACGTCGGCGTCGGCGTCCTCGCCCAGCGCGCGACCGGCGACGACGAGCTCGAAGACCGACTCGTCACCCTGGGCGTAGGTGGGGTGGGCCATCCACGTGCCGTCGGTCGTGTAGGCCATGCGCACCGCGCCGATCGGGCCGTCGAAGGGAATCCCCGACAGCATGAGCGCCGCCGAGGCCGCGTTGATCGCCAGGATGTCGTGCGGGTTCTCCTGGTCGGCACTGAAGATCGTGCCGACGACCTGGACTTCGTTGCGGAAGCCCTTGGGGAACGAGGGGCGAAGCGGGCGGTCGATCAGTCGGCAGATCAGGATCGCCTGGTCCGACGGCTTGCCCTCGCGGCGGAAGAACGCGCCGGGGATCTTGCCCGCGGCGTAGGAACGCTCCTCGATGTCCACGGTCAGGGGGAAGAAGTCCATCCCCTCGCGTACCGTGCGTGCCGCGGTCACGCTGGCGAGCAGCATCGTGTCACCGATGCGCGCCACCACCGCCCCGTCGGCGAGTTGTGCGAGGCGGCCGGCCTCGAAACTCAGTGTCTTGTCAGTGCCCGATAGCGGGCGGCTTACGCGAATCGCGTCAGTCATGGTTGCTCCTTAGCGGTAGGCAACACTCCGCCCGGATCCCAGTGGGCAACCGTCGACGGCGGCGACGATTCTCCACTGGCCTCCGAGATCTCGGATGTGTTGCGTACGCCGACGGCGTCGGCGTAGCGGCTAGCGACGAATACCGAGACGGCCGATCAGGGAGCGATAACGTTCGACGTTGTCGCGCTGCACATAGTCGAGCAGGCGGCGTCGCTGGCCGATGAGCTTCATGAGTCCACGACGGGTGTGGTGATCACCCTTGTGGACCTTCAAGTGCTCGGTCAAGTGCGAGATCCGGTCCGTCAGGATCGCGATTTGGACTTCGGGCGAGCCGGTGTCCGTGTCGTGAGCCTGAAAGTCCTTGATGATCTGCTGCTTCTCAGCCATAACGTCGTTTGCCTTATGAGTCGGTGGTCCAGCTGCGAGCCGCCCACTTGACGACCCACACGATCAGCGTCGCTGACCGAGGTCTTAGCCTAGCAGTGTCCAGGTCGCTGGTGGCGAAATCGCGAAAACTTCCCGGCTTTCGGCCACGTCGCGCTCCATCTGGGCGATCAGGTCCTGCACCGAGTCAAAGCGCACCTGGTCGCGCAGGCGTCGAAGGAACGCCACGTCGATCGACGCGCCGTAGAGGTCCCCAACGAAGTCGACGAGGTGGGCCTCGACGAGCGTCTCGCCGTCCTCGTAGAACTGGGGCCGCCGGCCGATGGACACCGCGCCGCACCACCAGCGCCCGTCGGGCGTGCGCACCGAGGCCGCGTAGACGCCCGCCGGCGGGCAGAGCACACCCTCGTCGACGCGCAGGTTGGCCGTCGCAAAGCCGAGTTCGCGGCCCCGGGCGTCGCCGTGCTCGACGGCACCTCGTAGGGTGAAGGCCCGGCCAAGGATGGCGGTGGCGCGCTCGAGGTCCGCCGCCGTCACCGACTGGCGGATGGCCGTGGATGACCAGCGGTGCCCGTCGCCGGCCAGGGCCAACGCGTGCACTCGGAAGTCCTCGGCGAGCCCGGCCACGGTGAGCGTCGCCACGGTGCCGGCCCGATCGTGGCCGTAGCGGAAGTCCTCACCCACCACGACGTCGGCCGCGCGCAGGTCGTGCACGAGCACCCGGTCCACGAACGACGGCGCGGACTCGAGGGCGAGCTGTTCGTCGAAATGCAGCACCCGCACCAGTTCGACGCCGAGCCGCTCGAAGCCGTCGAGACGTTGAGCGAGGGTGCCGATCGCGACGGGCGCGCGATCGGGGTGCACCGTGAAGGCGGGGTGCGGATAGAAGGTGACCACGGCCAGACGAGTCCCGTGCACGTTCGCGAGTTCCCGGGCCCGAGCGATGACCTGCTGGTGGCCACGGTGCAGCCCGTCGAACACCCCGATCGCGACGGCGCTGCGCCGCTCATCGAGTTCCACGTAGTCGCCGTCGCGCCAGACGATCATCGACGCCAACCTACGGGCGACCCGACGCAGGTCCGGCCGAAAACACGATCTCGGGCTGCCACTGGTCGCCCCGGCGCCCCAGCACCGCGACGAGCTCACCCGTCGCGTCGAGCGCCGCGAGGGTCGGCCCGGCCGCAGCCACCGACAGCTCGATGCGCTGTCCGCGCCCGACGCGACGTAGTGCGTCGTCGTCGAGGGTCACGGTCCCCAGGTGCTCGACCATGGCCCGCGCCGGCACGACCGTCGACCGCCCGCGTTCCACGGCGTCGGCGAACTGCTCGAGCGTGAGCGCATCGGCAACGTCGTGGGTGCCGATCGCGGTGCGTCGCAGCGCGACGAGGTGACCGACGGTGCCGAGCCGCTCGGCGAGATCGCCCGCCAGGACTCGCACGTAGGTTCCCGTCGAGCAGACGACCTCGAAGTCCCACCGGTTCTCCCCCGCCCGGGTCAGGTTGAAGGACTCGACGACGATCGAACGCGCCGGACGGTCCACCTCGAGGCCCTGGCGGGCGAGCTCGTGGAGCCGTTGGCCGCCGATCTTGATCGCCGAGACCATCGGGGGCACCTGCTGCTGGGCGCCGGTCAGCGTGGCCGCGGCCGCGGCCATCGTGGCCTCGTCGATCGCGGGCACCGCCGCGCGCGCCACCACCGCGCCATCGGCGTCGAGTGAGTCGGTGGCGACACCGAGCTCGACCGTGCCGACGTACCGCTTCGTCTCAGCCTGGACGAAGCGCAAGAGCCGCGTGGCCGGTCCGAGGGCGACGATGAGTAGGCCCGTGGCCATTGGGTCCAGCGTGCCGGCGTGACCCACCCGGCGCTCGCCGGCGATGCGGCGCACGCGCGCGACCACGTCGTGGCTCGTCATGGCGCCCGACTTGTCGAGCAGCAACATCCCGCTAGTCGACATCGTCTCGATGCCGGCGAAGAATCTCCTCCACCACCTGGCCCGACGCGATCGCCGGGTCCGCCCGGAAACTCAGGATCGGTGTGCGCTTGAGTCGAGTCTGCGCGTTCACCGCACCCTGCAGCTGGCGGCGATGCTCCTCGAGCACGTCGCGCGCCTCAACGCTCAACGAGTCAAAGAACACCACGGCCTGTCGCAAGTCCGGCGACGTCTCGACGCCGGTGACGGTGAGCAGACCGATCCGCTCGTCGATGTCCGACAGTCGAACCAGCTCGTCCGAGAGGATCTCGCGCAAGATCTGGTTGACGCGGGCCGACCGCGGATAGGTGTGGTGTCCACTCGGGCGAGTCATGGCTCACGCCGTTCGCGGAATCTCACGCTCATCGAAGGTCTCGATGATGTCGCCTTCCTTGAGGTCCTGGTAGTCCGAGAGACCGATACCGCATTCGAAGCCCGACTGAACTTCGCGCGCGTCGTCCTTGAAGCGCCGCAGCGACGTGATCGTGCCCTTCCAGATGATCGTGCCCTCGCGCAGGAAGCGAACCTTCGAACCGCGGGTGATGACACCCTCGCGCACGAAGCAGCCCGCGATCGCGCCAACCTTGGGCACGCGGAAGACCTCGCGCACCTCGGCTTCGCCGGTGACGACCTCTTCGAAGACGGGCGAGAGCAAGCCGAGCATCGCCGCCTCGATCTCCTCGATCAACTTGTAGATGATCTCGTAGGTGCGCACTTCGACGCCCTCGGCCTCGGCCAACTCGC
>JAKAFH010000107.1 GCA_021818025.1 Actinomycetes bacterium
AACTATGAAGGCGGCAACGGCGCCGCCTGGAGGTTGCGATGACGGCAGGCACCGATGTTTCACTGGACGAATTGGCCGAGGGGGCGTGCGAGGTCGTCACGACGATGCTCGCCGAGGCCGAGCGCCGACGGCGCCGGCGCGACCGCGCCGCTCGGCGCCGGTTCGTCGGGCTCTTTCGCGATCCCGCGGCCCTGGACGTCACGATCGCGCTTACCGACGAGGTCATGCGCTTCACGTCCCGCGAACCGGCGGTGCGGGTGCTGCGGGCCTCAGCCCGCCGCGCGACGCCGCGCGGCCTCGGCCTCTTCAACGTCATCGGGCTGCGCGCGCTCGCGGCGCTGGGGCCACTCGCGCCCTCGACGGTGGTGCGACTGGTGCGCTGGCGGGTCCGACGCCTGAGCGCCGATCTCATCCTCGACGCCGCGCCCGGCGCGCTCGGCCGTCACGTGACGGCCCGGCGCCGCGAGGGCCTCGGGGTCAACGTCAACGTCGTGGGCGAAGCGGTCCTCGGCGAGTCCGAGGCTCGCGAGCGCCTCGAGCGCGTGCTCGACGTCATCGCGCGGCCCGACGTCACCTACGTCTCGGTGAAGGTCTCGTCGATCGTGAGCCAACTCACGACGATCGACCACGACGGCTCGCTGCGGCGCGTGACCGAGCGCTTGACGGTGCTGTTGCGCGCGGCCCGCGACCACGGCGTCTTCGTCAACCTTGACATGGAGGAGTATCGCGATCTGCGCCTCACGATCGACGCCTTCCGCGCGGTGCTCGGCGAGGCGGAGTTCGACCACCTGAGCGCGGGCGTCGTGCTCCAGGCCTACCTGCCCGATTCGCACGGCGCCTTCAGCGAGCTCGTCGACTGGGCGGTCGAGCGCTACGCGCGCACCGGCACGGCCATCAAGGTTCGTCTGGTGAAGGGCGCCAACCTCGCCGTCGAGCAGGTCGAAGCCGAGATGCACGGCTGGCGGGCGGCGCCCTATGACACCAAGGCCGACGTCGACGCGAGCTACACGCGCCTGATCGACGTGGCGCTGCGCCCGACGAACGCGGCCGCGGTTCGCGTGGGCGTCGCGAGCCACAACCTCTTTCACGTTGCGTGGGCGCTGGCGGTCGCGAGGACCCGCGGGGTCGAGGACCAGCTCGACGTCGAGATGCTCGAGGGCATGGCCCCCGCCGAGGCCGCGGTGCTCGCGGCCGCCGGCCACCGCGTGCTGCTCTACGCACCGATCACCAACGAGGACGACTTCGCCGCCGCCGTCGCCTACCTCGTGCGCCGGCTCGACGAGAACACCTCGCCCGAGAACTACTTGCGCGCCGCCTTCACGATCGCCCACGACCCCGCGGTCTTCGCCGACCAGCGTCGGCGGTTCCTCGCCTCGATCGCGGACCGGCACCACCTGGACACCGAACGTCGCCGGGGCCCGGCACCCGAGGCGTCGGACCGCTTCGACAACGTCGCCGACGGCGACCCGACCGACCGGATCTTCGTCGCCGCGGTGCGGCGCGCGGCGAGCGAGATCGGTGACGCGCGCGACACGCTCGTCGGCGACGACGCCAACCTCGTGCCCGGCGAGGCCGAGGACTTCGAGCTGGGCGAGGACCCGAACACCGGCGAGGCGTGGTATCGCTACCGCGTGGCGAGCGCCGCGGGCGTCGACCGGGCGGTCGAGCGCGCCCGTGAGGCCCAGGTCGCCTGGAACGATCGCGGGGCCGCCGACCGGCGACGCCTGCTCGAGGCCGCGGCCGAGCTCCTGGCGCAGCGCCGGGCGAGCCTCATCGCGCTGATGGGCCGCGACGGCGGCAAGACGGTCGCCGAGGCCGACCCCGAGGTGAGCGAGGGCGTCGACTACCTGCGTTACTACGCCGGCCACCCGGCCGACGAGTCCTCGAGTGCGCTCGGGGTCGTGCTCGTCGTGCCGCCGTGGAACTTCCCCTTCGCCATCCCGCTCGGCGGGGTGGCCGCGGCGCTGGCCGCGGGCAGCGCCGTGCTGTTGAAGCCGGCCCCCGAGGCCGTCGCGACGGGGTGGGCGATCGTGAGTGCGCTGTGGGACGCGGGCGTGCCCCGCGAGGTCGTGCAGTTCGTCCCGACCCGCGACGACGAGGTCGGTCGCCGACTGGTCACCCACGACGGCGTCGACGCGGTCATCCTCACCGGCTCCTTTGACACCGCCGTGCTCTTCACGTCCTGGAAGCCGTCGATCAACCTCCTCGCCGAGACGAGCGGCAAGAACGCGTTGGTGATCACGAGCGCCGCCGACGTGGACGTCGCGGTGAAGGACCTCGTGCAGTCGGCCTTCGGCCACGCCGGCCAGAAGTGCAGCGCCGCGAGCCTCGCGATCATCGACCGCGCCACGGCGGACAACCCGCGGTTCTGGTCGCAGTTGCAAGACGCCGTGACGACGCTCGTGGTCGGCGCGGCCGACGACCTCGCGACGGCCGTGGGACCGGTGATCCACCCGCCGGTCGGCGCGCTCGCGCGCGCCCTCTCCCTCGAGGGGGACGAGCAGTGGCTCGTCGAGCCGCGACGCGTCGACGAGGCGGGCCGGCTGTGGCGCCCGGGGGTCAAGGTGGGCGTGTCGCCGGAGTCCTGGACCCACCAGAACGAGTGGTTCGGTCCCGTCCTCGGGATCATGACCGCCCCGGACCTCGCCACGGCGATCCAGTGGCAGAACGACATCCCCTACGGCCTGACCGGCGGTCTGCACTCGCTGGACCGTGACGAGTGCGAGCAGTGGCTCGACGGGGTCGAGGTCGGCAACGCCTACGTGAACCGCGGCATCACCGGCGCGGTCGTCGGCCGCCAGCCCTTCGGCGGGTGGCGGCGCAGCAGCGTCGGACCGACCGCCAAGGCGGGCGGGCCCAACTACGTGTCGTGCCTGCGGCACTGGCCCGCGCTCACGGACCTCGACGCGGCCAACGCCTCGCTGCTGGCGTGGTTCGAACGCTCGGGTGCCCGGGCGATCGACGAGAGCGGCCTCGCGGCCGAGCGCAACCTGCACCGCTACCGCCGTGCGACGCGGCCCTTCGTCGTGCGCGTGGACGCCGACGTCGACCCGATGGTCGTCGCCTACCTCTGGCGGGTGGTCGAGATCCTCGGCACGACCCTGCGATTCAGCGTGGCCGCACCACTGGACCTCGTGCCCGGGGCGACCGTGGAGGGCGTCGAGCAGCTCGTGGCGCGCGCGGGCGCGCTCGCGCGCGTGCGCTGGCTGAGCCACGAATCGGCGCCGAGCGCGGAGTTGGTGGTCCGCGGGGTCACCCTCGACCGGCGGCCGCTCGCCCAGGACGGTGCGGTCGAGGGGCCGCGCTGGCTGCTCGAGCAGAGCGTGGCGATCACCAACCACCGCTACGGCACCATCGGCGCCGGTCCGGCGCCGCGGTGCCCCGGACTGGGCGAGGCGGAAGAGCGCTGACGGCGCTTTGGTAGTGTGTCTGGGTCGCGTTCGTGACCCCGAGCCCAGTTCGCGGGACTACGCACGCCGCGACCGGAACAAAAGGAGCAGGACGTGAAGGTCCTCGTACTTGGCGGTGACGGCTTCTGCGGATGGCCGACCTCGCTGCACTTGTCAGACATCGGCCACGACGTGACGATCGTCGACAACCTGAGCCGGCGGGCCATCGACATCGAGCTGGAGGTCGAGTCCCTCACCCCGATCCGTCCCATCGGCGAGCGCCTGGCGGTCTGGCGCGAGCTCACCGGCAAGGAGATCGGCTTCGTTCGCCTGGACCTCGCCGAGGAGTACGACCGCTTCGAGGCGCTGCTGCGCGACCTGCAGCCCGACGCCATCGTGCACTTCGGCGAGCAGCGCGCGGCGCCGTACTCGATGCGCAACATCGCGGCCAAGCGCTACACCGTCGACAACAACGTCCGCGGCACCCACAACGTGCTCGCCGCCATCGCCGAGACGGGACAGGACATCGCACTCGTGCACCTGGGCACCATGGGCGTCTACGGCTACGGCTGGTCGGGCTCGGCCCCGATCCCCGAGGGCTACCTGACCGTGAAGGTCCCCACGCCCGACGGCGAGATCGACCGCGAGATCCTGCACCCGGCCAATCCCGGCTCGGTCTACCACCTGACCAAGACCCTCGACCAGCTGCTCTTCGCCTTCTACACCTCCAACGACCAGATCCGCATCACCGACCTGCACCAGGGGATCGTCTGGGGGACTCAGACGCCCCAGACCGTGCGCGACGAGCGGCTGATCAACCGCTTCGACTACGACGGCGACTACGGCACGGTGCTCAACCGGTTCCTGATGCAGGCGGCGATCGGTCACCCGCTCACGGTGCACGGCACCGGCGGCCAGACCCGCGCCTTCATCCACATCCGCGACACGGTGCGCTGCATCCAGATCGCCCTGGAGAACCCGCCGACGCGCGGCGAGAAGCCCAAGGTCTTCAACCAGGTGACCGAGACCTACCGCGTGCGCGACCTCGCCGCGCTGATCTCCTCGATGACCGGTGTGAAGGTGGCGAACCTGCCCAACCCGCGGCGCGAGGCGGTCGAGAACGAGCTCAACGTGAGTCGCGAGCAGTTCCTCGCGCTGGGGCTCAACCCGACGAACCTCTCCGAAGGGCTCCTCGAGGAGATTCGCAACATCGCCGAGAAGTACCGCGACCGGGCCGACACGACCAAAATCATCGCACGCTCCACGTGGCGCAAGGGCATGGAGACCTCGCCGGACCTGGTGCAGTCATAGCCGACGCGTCAGCGTCGGACGTGTGAGACTCCGTCCATGAGCAAAATCTACGAGTACGTGCGCCACCCTAGGGCCGAGGAGTTGCACGCGGGCAAGCCGGTGCGCTCAGCCGACCTCCGCCGCACCCAGCACGCCAACCCCATCGTGCGCTTCAACGCCCGCTTCGGGCTGCGCATCACGCTGGTCGTGGGCACCATGTGGGCGGCGTACCTCTTCTCGTTCCTCGCCCTGCTCGCCCTGCCGTCAGCGATCAAGCAAGGCACGTACTTCGTGGTGGTGTGGCTGTCGAGCAGCTTCTTGCAACTCGTCCTGCTGCCGATCATCATCGTCGGCCAGAACATCCAGGCCGCGGCCGCCGACAAGCGCTCCGAGGAGACCTACAAGGACGCCGAGGCGGTCCTGAAGGAGTCCGAGGAAATCCAGA
>JAKAFH010000001.1 GCA_021818025.1 Actinomycetes bacterium
GAGGCCGCGGCCAGCGCGCCGTTGGCCATGACGACTTGCAGGTAGCCCCCGTTGGGATGGTTCATCACCGTGTAGTAGCGCGACAACTCGACCGCGAACCGTCCATGTCCGACGGGATCGACCGCCGCGGCGTCGCGCAGCGACGTCATCGAACCGGCTTCTTCCATTGGCCAACCATAATGGCCCGCGCGCCCATCGCCCTAAGATCAGACCTGAGAATTGAGGTTTGATGTCCACTGCCACCGACGACGTTTGCGCCCTGAAGGGCGGCGGTGCGGGGTGGTCGGCGGGTGGCGCACCGACGACCATTTCATGGTGGCGCCGATGACGTCAGCGGTCGCGGCCATGGCGCGCTGGATCGGCACCGGGCTGCGCGAGAGCGCCGCCATGGTCTGGATGACGTGGTGGCCGCTCGTGCTCGGCTTCACGCTGTCGGGAATGGTTCAGAGTTTCCTGCCCCGCGACGGGCTTCGCCGCCAACTCGGCGCGACCACGCCCGCCACGGTCGCCCGGGCATCGCTGCTCGGGGTCATCTCGTCGTCGTGCAGCTACGCCGCGAGCGCAATGGCCCGCGCCCTGTTCGCCCGCGGGACGTCGTGGACCAACTCGCTGATCTTCATGGTCGCCTCGACGAACCTCGTCATCGAACTCGGCATCGTGCTCTATCTCCTGCTCGGATGGCAGTTCCTCGCCGCACAGCTAGTCGGCGGGATCATCATGATCGTCGGGCTCGCGCTGCTCACGGGTCTGGTCTATAACCGCCGGACCCAAACCGAGCTGTACGAGCACGTCATCCAAGACGCTCCGCCACCCACCCAGCCCGCGACCACCACGTGGCGTGAACGGCTCGCCTCGCGACGGCACTACTCGCTGGCGGCGCGCTTCACCATTGGCGACTTCACGATGCTTCGCAAGGAGCTGCTCGCGGGATTCCTGATCGCCGGATTCTTGAGCGTGCACGTGCCCCAGGCGTGGTGGTCGCACATATTCCTCACCAACCACGGCTGGATCACCGTCGTCGAGAACGCCGTCATCGCCCCGCTCATCGCGGTGATCTCCTTCGTCTGCTCGGTTGGAAACATCCCGCTGGCCGCGGCGCTCTGGACGCACGGCGTGGCCTTCGGCGGCGTGATCGCCTTCATCTTCGCCGATCTGGTCACCTTGCCCTTGCTCTTCATCTACCGCCGCTTCTACGGCGGCTCGATGGCCCTACGACTCTTTGGCCTCCTGTGGTTCGTGATGTCGGCGGGTGGTCTGGTGGTCGAGGCGCTCTTTCGCAGTGCCAACCTGATCCCGACGACGAGGCACACGCCGGCGATGAGTGGGCACTTCCCTCTCGGGCCCACGCTGGCGGCGAACATCCTCGCGACGGCGGTCGTCGTCACCCTGTTGGTCCTGGCGCGGAATCGAGACGGCGACGCCCAGAGCGCTCGCGACCCGATCTGCGGCATGAACGTCGACGTGACCGCGCCAGTTGCGGTGCGAGAGCGAAACGGTCAGACTTTTTACTTCTGTTCCATACGATGCGCCGAGCGGTTCGACCGCGGAGAGGAGTCCACCCCCATGCACGAAGACCTCAACGGAGACGCGATCGATCCGATCTGCGAGATGCGCGTTGACTCGGCCACGGCGCTCAGCGCGGTGGGAGCGGACGGAGTGACGCACTACTTCTGCGGGCCGGGCTGTCGGCGGGCCTTCCTGGCGCTCGAGGCCACCCAAGCGTCGGCGCCGATGCACGGTGACGTCAACGGCGACGCGATCGACCCGATCTGCGAGATGCGCGTGAACTCGGCCACGGCCCTGAGTGCGGTGACCGCCGACGGCGAGACGCACTACTTCTGCGGCGAAGGCTGCCGGCGCACGTACCTCGCGTTGCACGGTTCGCCCCAGTGACCCATCGAGTCCGCCAGCGCACCACCGTGCGCAGCTACGGGATTCTCGTCGAGGACGAGCGCGTCGTGCTCGTTCGATCGAGCAACCCCCATCACGATCCGCCGCTGTGGTGGCTGCCCGGTGGCGGCATTGACTTTGGGGAGGCGCCCGAGGAGGCCCTGATTCGCGAGTTCGCCGAGGAGACGGGCCTGGACGTCAACCACCCGCAGCTGGTCGGGGTCACGAGCGACGAACGTCGTCGCGACAACGGCGAGCGCCTGCACACCGTGCGCATCCTCTACACGGTTCGCCTCACCGGTGGTTCGCTCCGTGACGAAGCCGACGGAACCACCGACCTCGCCCGGTGGTTCCGTCTCGCCGACCTCGGCGGCGTCAACCTCGCCGACTACGCCCGACGGGCACTGGAGCTCGTTCAGTCGAAGTAGCGGGCGGGCATCTCGCGTTTGAGCAACTTGCCGGCGGGGTTGCGCGGTAGTGGCTCAGTGGTGAAGGCCACGCGAGTGGGGATCTTGAAGGCCGCCAGCTTCGACGACAGGTGGTGGCGCAGTTCGTCCTCATTCAACGTCATGCCGACCTTGATGCGCACGACGCACGCTACCTCTTCGCCGAGCCGCTCGTTCGCCAGACCCATGACCGCGGCCTCGTAGACCTCGGGAATCTCGTAGATCGCCGACTCGACCTCGGCCGAGTACACGTTCTCCCCGCCCCGAAGGATCATGTCCTTCATTCGATCCTCTATGTACAAAAAGCCGTCCTCGTCCACGTGGCCGATGTCGCCGGTGCGCAGCCACCCGTCGGTGATCGCCGCCGCCGTAGCCTCGGGCTTGTTCCAGTAGCCGCGGATCACCATCGGGCCCTTCAGCCAGATCTCGCCGCGCTCGCCCACGGGGACCTCGCCGCCGTCGAGGTCGCGAATCGACGCGTCCAGGACGATCGTCCGGGCTCGACCGGTCGACGTGGGGTGGCTCACGTAGTCGTCGCCGTAGTTGCCCGGTCCGTAGGCGTTGGTCTCGGTCATGCCGTAGCCGAGCGAAGGGCGCCCCTTCGCGAAGCTGCGCTCCACGCGGCTCACCAGGGCCGGTGGCGCCGGCGCCCCGCCACCGCCGACGAGGGTGAGCGAACTCGTGTCGTACTCGTCGAAGTGGGGGTCTTCCATCAAGTCCCAGCTCTGGGTCGGCACGCCGACGAAACTGGTCACCCGGTGCCGCTCGATCAGTTCCAGCGCCCGCTCGGGGGCCCACCGATACATCATCACGAGCTTGAAGTGCCACGCGACGCACGACATCATGACCGGGATGCAGCCCGTCACGTGAAAGAGCGGTACGACGAGGATGAAGCACGGCGGCTGCCCGGACCCCGTGCCCGGGTCACGGCGCTTGTCGATGATCGCCGAGTTGGCGGCGAAGGCCATGATCGACTGGCTTACGGCTCGGTGCGTGGAGACCGCTCCCTTGGGCATGCCCGTCGTGCCCGAGGTGTACAGGATGGTGGCGTCCAGATCGGGCACCAGCGTCACCTCGGGCATCGACACGCCCCGCACGACGAGGTCCGCCCAACGCTCGACACCCGGCCCGAACGACGTCGACTCGTCGAGGCGCGCCCCGAGGATCGGCACTCCCGCGCGCTGGCACGGCCCCGCCGCCCGGGACACGCGCTCGGAGTCGGCAATCAGTACCGAGAGACCCGCGTCGTTGATCGCGTAGTCCAACTCGTCCTCGGTCCACCACGCGTTCAGTGACACCGAGACGGCTCCGATAGACACGATGGCCCCGAAAGCGATCGTCCACTCGGGCAGGTTGCGCATGGCGATGCCCACTCGATCCCCGACCGCGACGCCATAGTGCTGCACGAGGACGCTGGCGAGCGCGTCGATTTCGTCCTTCACGTCATTGAAGGTCCACTCCTCGTCTTCGTAAACGATGAACGTTCGATCGTCGCCGCGGAGCTGATCGAAGTAGACGCGGAGCGTCGGCGGCGCATTCTTGAACACCCGGTTGGTCACGCCGTCGACGGTCTCCTCGACCGTCTCGAAGGGTTGCCCCGGGCCCGACACCGTCGCGATTGCCTCGGCCATGCTCAGACCCACGCGTCTCCCCCTTTTGGTTCAGTTTTTCCGATTCTAGGCATCCGCACCTGAGCGGCCCAGTTGCTAGAACTATCCCATGACCACCGCCAGCCTCCTTGAGCTAGCCGCCTACCGGTGCGTCTGACGGTTCACGTCCACCCTGGGTCGCGGCGCATCGCGGTGGGTGGCGACTACGACGGGGCACTGGTCGTGCGAGTGCGCGCGCGGGCGATCGACGGTGCCGCCACCGAGGAGGCACTCAGCGCCGTCGCCGACGCCTTCGGCCAGTCCCGCTCCACGGTCGAACTCGTCCACGGTCAACGTTCGCGGACCAAGATCTTCGAAGTGTGTGGGGACGAGTCCGCCTTGCTCGAGCGTCTGGCGAAGCTACTCGCCCGGGATCGGTAGGTTTGAGTCAAAAGGAGTGCCATGCTCGCCGCCAACTTTCCACTGTGGGACCTCTTCCTCACGACCCTGTGGGTCGCGCTCTTCGCCTTTTGGCTCCTGCTCGTCTTTCACGTACTGGCCGACATCATGCGAAGTCACGATCTCAGCGGCCCCCAGAAGGCCGGCTGGGTCATCGGCATCCTCGTGCTCCCGTTGCTCGGCACGCTGTTCTACCTCGTCGTTCGCGGTAGTTCGATGCACGAGCGCGATCGGCGAACCGTCCAGACCCAGCAAGCCGCCTTCGAGGAGTACATCAGGCGAGTGGCCAACTCCAAAGAGTGATCAGGCGAGCGCCGGACGACTCGCCTTGTCGGCCAGACGCTCGACCGTGGCGCTCAACTTGCTGACGACCGCGGTCAAATCAATGCGCGCCCGCTCGGCGTCAGGCGAGAGGTCCTCAAAGTGTCCGATGTCCCAGAGCGCGAGCACCGGATCGAGAACGTCTCGCGCGAACTGGGTGATGCCGTAGATCCCCTCTTTGGCGATACGGACCGCATGGCGGGTGAAACTCGGAATTCCCGTGCCTGGCATCGCGAACGCGCTCACTTGTTTCGCGGCCGCCACCATCATCAGCGAGGGGTCGATGGCGAAACCGGCGATCGTCAGGTCACGGTAGAAGAGGTAGTGCTTGGTCTCGTCTCCGGCGACGAGTCCCAAAAGATTTCGCCCGATCTTGTCTTCCTTGGGCAGGTGCGCGGCGGTGTTGCGGTGCGCGACCTGCGTGGCGCGCTCCTGGAGTGCGACGTAGCAGATGAGGTCGGCGAAGCTTTCCGGCGACGGCACCATGGCACGAAACATCTGCACGCGACGCCCGTCCTCCAGCAGCACCGGATCGATGCAGCGACTGACGTGGACCCAGTCGCGCATCACCATTGCGTGTCGGTTCTCCTCCATCGTCCACTGGTGGTTCCAGTCGGCGATCGGGTGCGTCGGCGAAGAGAGTCGCGCCAGGGTATTCGTGTAGTAGGGCAGGTTGTCCTCAGTCAGCAAGTTCACGTAGATCGAGCTGCGCACGCCGTCAGGCAACGGATAGTCGGTGGGCGCCCACGGACGCACCGAAAACGGCGTGCCCGATCCCCAGTCGATTTGCTCGTGGGGGTACCACAGACGAGGCGCCTCGAGGTGCCGGTTGAGCAGTCGCTCAACGTCAGGGGCAAGTTGCTCAAGCAGGCCCGTCGAGCGGGACGACCGCCGTGTAACCATTGTTCCCCTTTGCGACCACGACCTGGTGGTCGACGGCCCCATCGTATCGCGCAGCACCGTGAATTCCGTCACAAACCCTGTATTGCGCCGCATCAGGTGCGTTAACCTCGTCACCCCGTGAACTTCTTCGATACCCTCATGCCCAAAGCGTTTCGCGCCACGCTGACGACCCCAATGCGGGTCTTCTACGCCTGCACGTTCTTGAGCGCCCTCGGGCTGGGGCTCACCCTCTCCTTCTACGTGGTCTACCTCCACAACGTGCGCCATTTCTCTGCGGCATTCGCAACACTGCTGCTCGCCGCCGCCGCCGTAGCGGGCCTCGTTTCGGGCCCGCTCTGGGGCACGTTGGTCGACCGATTCGGACCGTTCCGCGTTTCCATCGCGGGTTACGGGGCGACCGGCTTGGCACTCGTCGCCTGGGCCTTCGTGACCACGCGCTTGAGCGCCGCGATCGTCGCCATCGTGCTCGCGGTCGTCGGGGGCGCCTCGTGGGGCCCGAACACGACGCTCCTCGCGCGCTTGGTCGGTGAGGAGCACCGTCAGCGGGCCTTCGGCTTTAACTTCATGCTGCTCAATTTGGGCATCGGCTTCGGCGGCCTGATCTCGGCCGCCATCGTCAACCTCAACCACCCCGCCACCTTCAGCGTGCTCTACCTCTGCAATGCCGCCGGCATGTTCGCCGCCGGACTCTTGTACCTGACGCTGCGCTCGTACGGCGGCCCGGTTCGGATTGCCCACGACGACCCGGCGCGTGAGTCTGACGGCTGGCGCACCGTGCTGGCCGATCGGCGACTCGTGCAGTACTTGCTCGCCAGTCTCGTCCTCATGATCGGCGGTTACGGGTCCCAAGAGGCCGGGTACAGCCTCTTCGTGGTCAACAACCTTCGCCTGAGCGTGCACGACATTGGGGTCATCTTCTTCTTCAACACCACGACGATCGTGCTCGCCCAGCTCTGGACGCTCAATCGGATCGAAGGCCGGAGTCGCACGAGGGTCCTGGCGGTGGTCGGCGCACTCTGGTGCTTCTTCTGGCTCGTGCTCGCTGCCGCCCTGGCCATGCCGCCGGTGGTCGCCTTCTTCGCCTTGTGCGCATCGATGGTCGTCTTCGCCTTTGGCGAAACGATGCTCCAGCCGGTCGGCTCGGCGCTCGTCAACGAGATAGCGCCGGAACACCTACGTGGCCGCTACAACGCGGCGTCGGGGGCGACGTGGTCGGTGTCGGGAACGGTCGCCCCGCTGATCGCGACGGTCTACTTTGGCAGTGGCGGCGGCAACTGGTGGCCACTGTCGATCGGGATCCTCGCGCTCGTCGGCTCGGCGCTCATGCTGAAACTTCGCCGCTCGCTCTCGCTCGCCGAGGACGGGCGTACGGCCTAGTCAGAAGACGAGCACGCGCTCGGCGGCGACCGTGAGGTTCCCGAGCTCGTCCATCGAACTGCGCGATACGCCCTCGAGCAGTTCGGCCTCGGCGATACCCCTCGTGTCGATGCAGGTGCCGCACACGAGTACCCGGCCGCCCTTCGTGAGTAGGCCCTTCAGCATCCGCTCGATGTTGTAGTACCCGTCGGGGGTGCGCTGGCCAGTCTTCGCACCGAGCGTCGCGTCGCCCATGAGGAATACGGTCAGATCGACGTCGTCGTGGTTGCGCGTCAAGTTCATGGCGAGCCGCAGCCCGTTGTACGTGCGCTCGTTTCCGTAGGGTGGGTCATTCACGATCATCAACACGCGCACAGCGGCTCCTTTGTGGTTTAGGAAATCTGCAACCCGAGGCCCTGGGCAATAGTACGGCGCGCACCATCGGCCATTGCTGAGGGCGCGTAGATGCCGAAGCGGTCAACGATGTCGCCAAATCGCGCCCGAAGTGCGGCTGCGACGTCCGGCGGCGCCGCGACGATGGCGATCGCGTCGAGCGCCTCGTCGGGGATTAGGTCGCCCATGGCGGCCCACTCGCCCCGCCGCGCGAGCTGGGCGAGCTCGGGCTGCAGTCCCGCCCATCCATGCTGGTCGAGGACTCCGCGATAGGCAGGCGTGGACGCGTAGAAGGCGATCTGTGCTCGCACGGCGGCCTCAGCGTTGCGCTGCGCGGCGTCGTCCTCACCACTCGCGATCAGTCCCGAGAGCGAGATCTGGAAGTCCTCGCGAGTTCGCGTCGAACGCGACAGCCCTCGCTCGAGTGCCGGCAGCGTTACCTCACGCAGGTAGCGTTCCGTCGTGAACGGGTGCACCAGCAGCCCGTCGGCCACCTCACCAGCCACTTCGGTCATCAACTCGCCCACCGCCGCGACGAAGATCTTGGGCGCGCCGAAGTCGTGCGGCGCCGGACTGAAGAACGGCGTCATGAGCGTGTGTCGGTAGTACTCCCCACGAAAGTTGAGTGGCGTGCCCTCATTCCACGATGACCAGATCGCGCGCATCGCCAGCACGTATTCGCGCATTCGTGGCGCGGGGTGCGACCACGGCATCGAGTAGCGCTTCTCGATGTGCGGCTTGATCTGGCTGCCCAAGCCGAGCAGGAGTCGTCCCCGGGACAGTCGCTGGACGTCGTTGGCCATCGTCGCGGTGATCATGGGACTTCGTCCGAAGGCGACGACGATGCCGGTGCCGAGCTCGACCCGTGTGGTAGCGGTCGCCGCACCGGCGAGGATGAGCAGCGGATCGTGGCCGATCTCGGCCGCCCACAGACCCGCGTACCCCTCGGCTTCGGCCTTCGTGGCGGTTGCGTAGGTGCCGTCGGGGTCGAAATTGAGGTCGGTGTCGAGCCGCACGACTCGACTGTAGTCATGCCCCGCTGCGCTGACTGGACCATCGAGAGCGCGGCATCTCCGCCGGCGGCTCGCCCAACTACTACCGTCGTACCGAGAGGGGGACGGTATGACTACCGAGGCCGACGGGGTCCTCGATGAGTTCGATCGCGAACGTCGGGCGCTCGGGCTCTCCATGGCCTACGGGCTCGTCCTGGCGGCGATCGGCATCGCCATCGGCGTCATCACGGGATCCCAGATCATCCTGTTCGACGGCTTCTACACGTTCCTCGGTATCGGACTCTCGTGGATGGCCATTCGGGTCTCGATCCTGGTCGCCAGCGGACCGACGTCGCGCTACCCCTTTGGTCGAGAGGCACTCGTCCCACTGATCATCGGTGTCGAGGCAGTCGCCCTGCTCGCGACGTGTGCGTACGCCTCGTTCAACGCCGTGCTCTCGATCATCCACGGTGGCGACACCCTCACCTCGGGCTGGGGCGTCGGCTACGCCGTCGTCTCGCTGATCGTGCCCACCGGCGTGTGGTGGTGGCTGCGCCGCCTGGCCAGCGACTCCGAGCTCGTGCGCGCCGAGGCCGCGCAGTGGCTCACCGGCGGTGTCCTCGGTTCGGCGATGATCATCGCCTACATCAGCGCCCACATCTTGACCGGCACGTCGGCGGCGCCCGCGGCGCACTACCTTGACCCATCCCTCGTGATTCTCGCGTGCCTCGTCTTCGTGGCTCCGCCGCTGCGGATGATCCACACCACGTTCATCGAACTGGTCGAGGGGAGTCCCGACAAGGAACTTCGCGGGCCAGCGAGCGATGCCGTCGACGAAGTGGTCACGCAGTTTGGACTCGGCGATCATCACTTGCGCATGACCAAAATCGGCCGCAAGTTCTACGTCGAGCTTGAGTTCATCGTGCCGCCGGCGTGGACCGCCGGCCAGTCGGATCTCGTGCGCAACGCGCTGTTCGCCAAGCTCGACCAGCTCCCCCACGACATCTGGCTGACCGTCGAGTTCACGGCGCAGCGTTCGACCTGGGCCTAGTCGGCGGCGCGATCGACCAGCGCCACGCGCCACTTGGACCGACGAACGACGCCAAAGCCGATCGCCGCGGCCACCGCGCACGAGAGTGCGCCGACCCCGAGGCCGACGCGCGCGCCCCAGTGGCTCGTCACCAACCCCACGAGCGGCCCGCCCACCGGCGTGGACCCGAGGAAGGCGACCGCCCACAAGGCCATCACCCGGCCCCGCATGGCTGGATCGCTAGCGAGCTGCAGGGTGGAGTTCGCCATCGAGAGGAATGAGACGCTCGCAAAACCCACCAGCGCGAGCGCGACCATTTCGAACGCCATGATCGGTGCGACCGACGCGATCGCGAGCACCCCGGCGAAGATCGTGCTCGCCGCCACCATCGGAGCGATGCCGACGCGACCCCGGGTGGCCGAGACTAGGCCGCCGATGACGGCGCCGACGCCCATGGCCGTCACCAAGAAACCGTAGGCGCGCGAACCACCGTGGAAGACCTGGGACGCCACGACCGGCAGCGTGACTTGGAATTCGTAGGCGAACGTGCCAACCAATCCCATCATGATCAGCGGGATCAGCAACGCCGGCGTGTGAAAGACGTAGCGAAATCCCGCTCGAAGTTGGCCTCGCTCGCGGGCCGCCGGCGGGCTGGGAGACAGCGTCGATCGGTCCATCACCATCAGCGATCCGACGACCGCAATGAAACTCACCGCGTTGAGCACAAAGCACCACCCCTCGCCCACGGCCGCGATGAGGATGCCGGCCACGGCCGGGCCGACGGCGCGCGCCGCGTTGTTCATCGTCGAATTGAGGCTCACCGCGTTGCGCAGGTCGTCGGGTCCGACCATCTCGAGCATGAAGGCCTGCCGCGACGGGTTCTCAAAACTGTTGTTAAGACCGAGCACCACCGCGAGGACGCACACGTCGAGGTACGTGACGTCGTGCAAGAGCGTGAACGTGGCGAGCACCGCCGCCTGCACCGCCATCAGCGACTGCAGGACGATCATGAGACGTCGCTTGTCGACTCGATCGGCGATGACGCCGCCGTAGGGGCCAAGGATCAGGACCGGCAGGGTCTGCAGCGCGACGACGACGCCGATGGCCGTCGCCGAGTGCGTGAGAACGAGCACCAACCACGACTGCGCGGTCGATTGCATCCACGTGCCCACGAGTGACGTCGACTGGCCGAAGAAGTACTTCCGATAGTTGGGGTTGGCCAGTGACGAGAACGTGCGCTCGGCCGTCGAACGCAGACTCACCGGCGCTCCGTGGCGACCGAGTCGGCGACGACGTCAAGGAGTGGCAACACGTCGTTCAAGCGACGAAGGTCTCGTTCGCCGAGCGAGCCCAGTGCTCGACCGAGCACCGCCGTGCGTTCGCGGCGTAGCGAATCAGCGAGTCGGCGACCCGCGCGTGTCGGTGCGACGTGCACCACACGTTCGTCGTCGGGATCGAGCGTGCGTTCGACCAGCGACGCGCGTTCGAGGTGGCTGACGATGCGAGACACCATCGTGAGGTTCATCCCCTCGTCGGCGGCGATGGACGCCAGACGGATTGGCCCGCGGCGCACGATCACACGCAAGACGTCGCGCTGGCTCGGCGACAATGGACTCGCACCCTGGGCCGAGCGCAGTGCGCGCCCCAAGCGCCCGACGGCCGCCCGAAGTCGATCGGCCATCTCATCGGTTTCTGGCGCGCGGTCCATCTCCACGCTCGATATCGTAGTTCCGTTGCTTGCCAGCAGGCAAGTAATATCTGGTAGGTCCGATCGTCGCGTGCGGCGCACGAGATATCCGAGTCGCTTACGGGGTCATCGGGTTACCTAGAGGTAAGGCACTCGGGCGTTACCGATTGGCGCCGCGGGCGAGAAGCGACCACGACGAGGATCTGACGAGTCCGACGCCGTGGCTTGCGGTGAGTACTTCGCGCATGAATGTACGTAGCGACCCGTAAAATCTTCCTTCGTAGTCCGTGGCAAACTGGTACGTACTTCCCCGACACTCATTGCGAGTGTGACAACGAGAGAACAGCGCTGATGACCAATCAAGTGAATGCACCGCGCAAAGCGGCCGGGAGACCAGTTGCGGCGAAATCGGTGAAATCCCGTGCCGCGGCACCGACCAAGCGCACCGCGCGCGCCAAGGTGGCGAAGCGAACGCCCGCTGAGGTGGCGGCCCTGACCAAGGTCTATCGCGAGATGCTGCTCATTCGGCGCTTCGAGGAGCGGGCGGCGCGCAGCTACACCCAGGCGCTGATCGGCGGCTACTGCCACCTCAACCTCGGCGAGGAAGCCGCGGTCGTGGGTCTGTTATCGGCACTCGAACGGACGGACTACCTCTTTACGAACTACCGCGAACACGGCTACGCCATCAGCCGCGGCATCGACCCCAATCGGGTCATGGCCGAGCTGTACGGGCGCATCGACGGCGTCTCGAAGGGTTGGGGCGGCTCAATGCACATGTTCGACATCACCCACCGCCTCTTGGGCGGCTACGGGATCGTCGGCGGACAGATTCCCCTCGCGACCGGTGCGGCGCTGGCGATCGACTATCGCGGCGGCTCCGAGGTCGTAATGTGCACGATGGGTGACGGCACCACGAACATCGGTGCCTTCCATGAGTCGCTCAACATCGCCGCGCTCTGGAACCTCCCCATCGTGTACGTGATCATCAACAACCGGTTGGGCATGGGCACGACCGTTGAGAAGTCTTCCGCGGAACCCGAGTTGTTTCGTCGCGGCGCCGCCTACCGGATCGAGTCAGCCCGCGTCGATGGTCTCGACCCGCTCGCGGTGGCCGAGGCCAGCGCGAAGGCGGTGTCGGCCGCGCGCGCCGGTCGGCCGTATCTCCTCGAGGTCGTATCCGAGCGGCTCCGCGGCCACTCGGTCGTCGACCCCGCCAAGTACCGTTCCGAGGCCGAGGTCGTCCAACTGCGAGAGCACGACCCCGTGGTCACCTTCGGCGCCCAGCTCGTGCGCGATGGCGTCATTGACGCCGACGCCATGGCCGCCATCGAGCACGAGGTGACGGCTCGAATCGACGAGGCCGCGGCCTTCGCCGAGGCGAGCCCGGCGCCCGACGTCGCGACGCTCTTTGACTACACCTACGCGACGCCCGTCGCCAACGACTCGCGGCGCCTGCCGGGCCAGCCACTATTCGATCCGGCCCCGTTGCCCGACCCGGGAGAAGACCAGTGACCACGATGACGTTCCGCCAGGCGCTGCAGGACACTCTGCGCGCCGAGATGCTCCGAGACGAGAACGTGTTCCTCCTTGGTGAGGAGATCGGCGTCTTCGAAGGCTCCTACAAGATCACCGCGGGACTGCTCGCCGAGTTCGGTGAGAAGCGGGTCCGCGACACTCCCATCGCCGAAGAGGGTTTCACCGGCGCCGCCATCGGGGCCGCGATGCTGGGCCTGCGGCCGGTCGTCGAGATCATGACGATCAACTTCTCCCTGCTCGCCCTCGACCAGATCGTCAACCACGCCGCGAAGATCTATGGCATGTTCGGCGGGCAGGCGAAGGTGCCCCTCGTGATCCGCACGCCCGGCGGAGGCGGCCAGCAGCTGGGCGCGACCCACTCGCAGAACATCGAGCTCTACTACGCCTTTGTCCCCGGTCTCAAGGTCGTCGCGCCGAGCACGCCCGCTGACGCGAAGTCCCTGCTCATCGCCGCCATCCGTGACGACGACCCCGTGCTGTTCCTCGAGAACCTGGCGCTCTACAACACCAAGGGCGACGTGCCCGACGACGACACTCCAGCCGAGATCGGCCGCGCCGCCGTGACGCGTGCCGGGCGAGACCTCACGCTGATCGGCTACTCACGCATGGCGCACGTGGCCGCCCAGGTCGCCGACCAGCTGGCCGCCTCGGATGGCCTGGACATCGAGGTCATCGACCTTCGCAGTCTCAGGCCGCTTGACCGGCCAACGATCATCGAATCAGTCAAGAAGACCCACGCCGCCGTCGTCGTCGAGGACGACTGGCTGACCTACGGCATCGGCGCTGAGGTGGCGGCGACGATCTCTGACGGCGCCTTTGACTACCTCGATGCGCCGGTGCGCCGCGTGGCCATGGCCGAAGTGCCGCTCCCCTATTCGAAGTCCCTCGAGACCGCGGCGTTGCCGTCGGTGGATGACGTGATCAACGCCGTTCATCAGACCCTCGACGCCGTTGGTCGTCGTCATCAGAAGGTCGGCCATGATTGAGATCAAGATGCCCCGTCTCTCGGACACGATGGAGGAGGGCTCAGTTGCCACGTGGCACAAGCACCCCGGCGACCACGTCAACGTGGGCGACGTGCTGGTCGAGATCGAGACCGACAAGGCAACGATGGAGTACGAGGCCTACGAGGCCGGCACCCTGACCGAGATCTTGGTGCCCGAAGGTGAGGTCGTGGCCATCGGCACTCCGATCGCGCTGCTCGACAGCGGCGTCGCTACCGCGCGAGCCGTCGCCGCGCCCGCGGCGCCATCCCCGGTCGTGACCGCGCCGGTGGCGGCGGTTCCCCCGGGCGAGACCGTGGCATCGACGAGGCCGCCATCGGCTCCGTCGCCGCTCGCCGACGGGCAGCGCCGATTCGCGTCGCCACTGGTGCGCCGGATCGCGCGCCAGTACAACATCGACCTCAGCGGCGTTCGCGGCAGCGGTCCGGGTGGACGTATCATTCGGCGCGACATCATGTCACTCGTCGACGGAGCCACTCTGCCCGTCGCGGCGGAGGTCGCCGATCACACGCCCGCGGTCGTCGACGAGCGGCGCGCATCGGAGTCAGTGGCCCTGAGCAGCACGCGACGAGTGATCGCGCGCCGACTCGGTGAGAGCGCTCGGACGATCCCGCACTTCTTCGTCACCGCCGTCGCCGATGCCCAGGCGCTCGTCGAGATGCGCGGCCAGCTCAACAGCCAGCTCACAGCGGTCGGACGAGCCAAGGTGAGCGTGAATGACCTCCTGATCCGCGCCTGCGCCCTGGCGCTTCGTGAACACCCCCAGGTCAACGCGTCCTACATCGACGACGCGAGCACCACGATGCTCGTCCACCACCGGATCAACATCGGCGTGGCGGTCGCATCGGCCAACGGACTCGTGGTGCCCGTCATCGACGACGCCGACCAGAAGACCGTGAGTGAGCTCGGGGCTGAGGCCAAGCGTCTCGCGGCATTGGCGAACGACAAGAAGCTGAGCCTCGAGCAGATGTCGGGTGGGACGTTCACCATCAGCAACTTGGGCATGTTCGGCGTCGAGCAGTTCACGGCGATCATCAATCCGCCCGAGGGCGCCATCCTCGCGGTGGGCACGACCGCGCTCGAACCCCGGGTGGTGAACGGCGAGGTGCAGGTGCGTCACACGATGCGCTACACGCTGTCGTCGGACCATCGGATCATTGACGGCGCGCTCGCGGCAGAGTTCCTCCAAACGCTGACGGCCTACCTCGAGAATCCCTGGTCCTTGGTCGTCTAGGCGAACACGCCGCCGATCAACCGCCGGCGATGCGCACCGCGTCGGCGACGACCTCGCTGATCGAGCGGCTCGGCGTCGTCTGGGCGGCGTAGTGCTCGATGGCGACGAACAGCGCGGCGTTGAGGACCGCCGCGCGGACTCGTACCTCGAGGCTCTCCTCGTCCGCACCCTCGTGGCGCGCGATGGCACTCGCCAGGGTGCGGGCCGCCTCGTAGTGCACGCGTTGCCAGACGGCGTTCACCGTCGGCTCACGATTCGCCAGTTGCAGCAGGCGCACCACCGCGTCGACCTCTGCGGCTTCGCTCACTGACGGATCGGCCCACGCGTCCGCGAAGCTCTGGCCACGAGCCACCCGACCCAATCGTTCCACGGCGTCGGCCAGTCCCTCCTCGAGTAGGGGCGCGACGGCCTCCTCCTTGGCGACGAAGTAGCGCCAGAACGAACGAGTTGAAATGCCTGCTTGATCGGCGATTTGGGCCGCCGTCGTGGCACTGACGCCCTGACTCTCAAAGAGCGTCAGGGCGACCAGCGCGATGCGCCGGTTGCGCACTTGGCGCTCGCTCGGGGTACTCGCGGGTCGGCCGACCCGCGCTCGACGAGGTTCTTGGCTCACCGAAGCTCAACCCCCTTCGCTCGTCTCCACGGGGAGTTCTTTATTGGCACACTATGCCACTAAAACGTAGTCTGCTAGTGGGACATGATCCGTGGGTGCAATCCCCACGAGAGGTTGAGACGCGAAAGGAGAGCACATGACCAAGGAGTTTGAAGGCAAGGTGGCCGTGGTCACGGGCGGTGGTTCGGGTATCGGGCGCGCCACGGCGGTTCGCCTCGCGGCATTGGGTGCGCGCGTGGTCATCGCCGACGTGAACGCCAGCACCGCGAATGAGGCAACCTCAGCGATCAAGGCCGCGGGAGGAAGCGCCATCGCCGTGGTCGGCGACCTCAGTGACTCCGCCGTCGTCGACGAAGTCGTCGCAACAGCAATTCGCGACTTCGGCGCCATCGACGTGCTGATCAACAACGCGGGGATCATGGACGACATGTCGGCGCCGCACGAAGTGAGCGACGCGGTCTGGGAGCGTCTGCTGCGCGTCAACCTCACCGCACCGTTCATGCTCATCCGCGCGGTGGCTCCCCACATGCTCGAGCGCGGTCACGGCGCCATCGTCAACACCGCTTCCGAGGCTGGCCTCCGAGGCAGCGCGGCGGGCACCGCGTACACCGTGTCCAAGCACGGCGTGATCGGCCTGACCAAGTCGGCGGCGGTGATGTATCGCGACCGCGGCATCCGGGTCAACGCCGTCGCGCCGGGCGGCGTCGCCACCAACCTCGAAGTCTCGATCAAGCCCGACGCCACTGGCCCGGCCAGCGTCGGCGCCTACCAGAGCAACGTGGGCCGCATCGCGACGGCCGACGAGATCGCCTCGGCGATCATCTTCTTGGCGTCGGATGCGGCGAGCAACCTCAGCGGTGCGATCCTGCCCGTGGACAACGGGTGGTCGGCCATCTAATCGCCTCTAGCGGAACGCCTGGATGCCCGTGAGGGCGCCACCGACCACCAGCGAGTGCACGTCGGCCGTGCCCTCGTAGGTCACCACCGACTCCAGGTTCACCATGTGTCGGATGACCGGGTACTCGAGCGAGATGCCGTTCGCCCCGAGGACCTGGCGGGCGGTGCGCGCCACGTCCAGGGCGTCGTTGACGTTGTTCAGTTTGCCCATACTCACGTGCTCGGGACGCAACTGTCCGCTGTCCTTCAGCCGCCCCAGGTGCAGCGCGAGCAGGTAGGAGCGGTTCACCGCGAGCGACATCATCGCGAGCTTTTGCTGCTGGATCTGGTAGGACGACACCGGCTTGCCGAAGACCTGTCGTTCGCCGGCGTAACTCAGCGCCGACTCGAAGCACGAGCGCGCCGCGCCCACGGCGCCCCAGACGATGCCGTAGCGGGCCTCATTCAGGCACGACAGCGGTCCGCGCAGCGAGGTCGCCCCGGGCAGTTGGGCCGAGGCGGGCAGGCGCACGTCGGTGAGCAGGAGTTCCGAAGTGACCGAGGCCCGCAGCGAGAGCTTCTTCTTGATCTCCTGGCTAGAGAATCCAGGCGTTCCCTGGGGGACGATGAAGCCCCGAATGCCCTCATCGGTCCTCGCCCAGACGATCGCGACGTCGGCGACTGACCCGTTGGTGATCCACATCTTCTGGCCGTTGAGGATCCAGTCGGACCCGTCACGCCGTGCGCTCGTGCGCATCGAGCCGGGGTCCGATCCCGCGTCGGGCTCGGTCAACCCGAAGCAGCCGACCGCCTCACCGGCGGCCATGCGAGGTAGCCACTCCTGCTTCTGCTCCTCTGAGCCCCAGTGGTGTATCGCGAACATGGCGAGCGAACCCTGTACCGAGACGAGGCTGCGAATGCCACTGTCACCCGCTTCGAGCTCGAGGCAGGCCAAGCCGTAGGCGGTGGCGCTCATGCCGGCGCAGCCGTAACCGTCGAGGTGCATCCCGAGCACGCCCAGTGCACCCAACTCTTTCATCAGACCGACGGGGCTGCGACCCTCCTCGAACCACTCCGCCACGTTCGGCTCGACCTTGTCGCGCACGAACTTGCGGACGGTGTCTCGAATTGCGAGCTCTTCCTCAGACAGGTTCCCATCGATGTTGAGAAAGTCCTCGGGGCGCAATTCGGTACTCGGACTGGTCGACGACATACGCACTCCCTCTAAACGTGTCGACTAAGAACTCTATTACTCGCGCTACCAGCCTCTCGATGGGGCCCTCGGCGCACGCACGCTGACGCGACGAGGGCCGTGTCAGCGACGCCAAGGCGTAGGCTTCGGATTCGTCGAACAGTCGGGGGTGAAGAGCGAAGGATGCGCCAGTCCATTCCAGCGGTCTTCATGCGCGGGGGTACCAGCAAGGCGCTCATGTTCCACTCGCGCGACCTCCCCGACGACCAGTCACAGTGGGCCGCCCTGTTCAGCGCGGCCATGGGATCACCCGACGAGTACGGACGCCAGCTCGATGGCATGGGTGGTGGCGTGTCCTCGCTCTCCAAGGTCTGCGTCCTAGCCCCATCGAGTCGCCCCGCCATCGACGTTGACTACACCTTCGCCCAGGTACAGGTGAAGTCGCCCACCGTCGACTATCGAAGCAACTGCGGCAACATGAGTTCGGCCGTGGGACCATTCTGGCTCGACGAGGGCCGCGTCGAGGCCGACGGCGACTCGATCACGGTGCGCATCTTCAACACCAACACCGCCAAAGTCATCCACAGCACCTTCCCCGTCGAAGATGGACGGGCACGATACGCCGGGGATCTGGCGATCCCCGGCGTCAGCGGGTCGGGCGCGCCCATTCGCCTTGACTTCCTCGACCCAGGCGGGGCGACCACCGGCCACCTCCTGCCGAGCGGCAACGTCACCGACCATCTGGCGATCGACGGGTTGGGCGAGTTGGCGGTGTCACTCGTCGACGCCGCGAACGCCACCGTCTTCGTGCGCGCCCGTGACGTGGGACTGACTGGGCTGGAGCTACCGACTGATCTCGAGGCGCGCCCCGACGTGCTCGAGCTGCTCGAGCGAATTCGCCAGGCGGCGTCGGTCCGGATGGGCATCAGCGCCGACGTGGCCGCGGCGGCGCGCACCGCGAGCGTTCCCTTCATCTGCCTCGTCAGTCCTCCAACCGATACGCCGACCCTCGCCGGTGCATTGATTCATCGTGATGACGCCGACGTGCTCGCGCGCGCGCTTTCCAACGGACAGCCCCATCGCGCGCTGCCGCTCACCGTCTCGCTCTGCCTCGGCGTGGCCGCGCGGATCACCGGGTCCGTCGTCGCCGAAGCACTGTCACCCGCCACTGCCGAGCAGTTGATTCGCATCGCGATGCCCTCGGGCGTGCTCGGTGTGAACGCGCGCGTCACCCACGATGCCGACCAGTGGGTGGCTCACGCGGGCACGTTCTACCGAACCGCGCGGCGGCTCTTCGACGGGCGGGTCTGGCTGCGCGAGTAGCGCCACTGCCGGGGTCTCGAACCACGACGGGCGATGGTCACGCCTCGACGGTAGGGTCACGGTTATGAGCCGTCGAGCCATCGTCGCCCTTCGCCGTTCGGCGCTGCTCCTGGTGCTCACGGCTGGCCTCGGGCCGTTGTGGACGGCGGGGGGATCGACGTCCGTGGCGGTGGGCGCCAGCACGCCGTCGTGCGTTGGCAAGGCGCTGTCGGTGACGACCCATACCTGGATCTACAACCCGAGCGCCCGAGGCACGGTGTTCGAAGTGCTGCCCATCACGATCACCAACCACGGTCCGAAGTGCGTGCTCGCCGGCACGCCCAAGATCGCGCCCACGCTCGCGGGAGCCCGTCGCGCCATCGTCGGCGCCGACACGGTTACGATCATCGTCGGGGCCACGGCCATCACCACGCCGGCTCGCTCGCTCACGCTCCGACCGGGTCACGCGGCCTACACCTACCTCACTCTCACCTACCCGGTCGGTCACACGGCCACCGCCCAGCGGTGGAAGCGAATCTGCCAGCCAATGATCGCACCCGGCCTCACCGTCTACGTCGTTCCTGGTCGAAGCCTCTGGAATCGACACGTTGCCACCGCGGTTCCCGAAGTGTGCACCACGGGACGGGCCAACGACCTTCGCTCGGGCCCCCTCGCCCGCTCGCCCGCTCACTAGTCTTCCCGGCGACGGTGACCGGCGATCGCGCTGCCAGGAACGCGGACCAGAGGAACCGCGCTTCGCACCGCCGTCACGCCGTGTAACGCCCCGCGTCGAGATCCTCGATCAAGGTCGGCCCCGTCGGCGTCCAGTCCAGGAGTGCCCGTGTCGCCGCCGAGGAAGCCGGACTATCGAGGCCAACGAAGGTGCCCAGGTGAGCAAAGTGTTCGAGTGCCTGCTGCGGACTCAACGAAACCGTGGGGATATTGAGCTGACGACCAATCGCCTCGGCGACGTCGCGGAAGGCAACACCCTCCTCGGCGACCGCGTGCAGGACCTCACCCGCTGGCGCATCCTCCAGTGCCTGGCGCGTGAGTGTCGCCACGTCTGAACGGTGCGTCGCGGTCCAGCGATTCGTCCCGTCGCCCACGTACCCCGAGACACCCCGACGCCGGGCGACGTCAACGAGCGTCGCCACGAACCCGTGATCGCCCTGTCCGTGCACCGTCGGCGGTAGACGCATCACGCTGGATCGGACATCCAGACCGCGAAGCGAAAGGGCGTACAGCGCGGTCGCGGCACGGTAGCCCGCCGGGTTCTCACGTATTGCCGTCAGGGGTACGAGTCCGTCCTGCTCGGTGGCGATCCGTCCGGGGGCGAGTCCCATCACACCCGACGCCAACACGAGCGGTCGACCCGATCCAGCGAGTGCACCACCCAGGGCCTCGACCGCGCGCCGGTCCGCTCGCGCGGCGTCGGCGAAGTTACCTCGCCACGCGACGTCGTGCTGGAAGGCGAGGTGGACCACGCCGTCGCTCGCCGCGGCCAGCCGCGCCAACTCGTCGGTTTCCGTCAGGTCACCTCGAACGACCTCGGCGCCCAGCGCCTCGACCCGTCGCACGGCCGCATCGGATCGGGCCAGACCGCGCACCTGGTGTCCGTGGTCCAACAGTTCGCCCACCACCGCCGTACCGATCCAACCCGATGCCCCGGTCACCAGCACGTTCATCCTTCCCCCTTTCGCGCCAGGGTCGCTGCTCGCACAACCCTAGGAGCCGTGACCGCTCCTCGCCCAAAGACTCGCCGGTGCCATCGACTCCGCTCTGCAACTACGCGTTGCGTATCGACGAGTGGCCCGTCCACCCGTAACGCTATTCATCCGTTCGGGTGGAGCGCGGATGGATCGATTCGCCCCGAGCGAGCATGTCGACGTACTCGGCTAACTTGCGAGCCCGGGTGGTCGAGCGCTTGACGACGGTGAGCCGATACACAATGGCGTAGCGATTCCCGGCGTCGAGCTGGCCGAACGTTGCGGCGGCGGCGGGGTTGGCCCCAAGCGCCTCGATTAGGTCGGTCGGCAACTGCATTGCGGCCTGCCCGGCGTAGGCCGTCTGCCACCGACCGTTCGCCTTGGCCACGTCCACGGCCGCCGTGCCGGCGGGACGCATTCGCCCCAACTCGGAAAGTCGGGTGACGTGTTCGACGTTCCGGGCGGACCAGCCACTGGTCGGTCGGCGCCGTGTGAAACGCTGACGGTAACTCCCGTCGTCACGACGAGCTATCTGCCCGTCGATCCAGCCGAAGCACAACGC
This sequence comes from Actinomycetes bacterium, assembly GCA_021818025.1. GTDB lineage: Bacteria > Actinomycetota > Acidimicrobiia > Acidimicrobiales > RAAP-2 > RAAP-2. The sequence continues at coordinate 21,092 of JAKAFH010000001.1, forward strand.
CTCGTCGAGCGCTTGGTCGTAGGTGAGAGCCGTCACGTGACCGCCCTCCTTATGCAGCACCAACCACACGCCCGGGTGATCAACGTGATGAGCGTCCAACCACGCGCGCCACGCCGCAGCGTCTGCGACGAGCAATTCAGTGAGTTCGATCACGATGTCCGCCTGAACCGTGACCCTCGAGGTGGGATTCCGTGCCGTCGCTGGCGGGTTGGGCCCGGCGCCCGTTGCGAGTTCACCGCACGTGCGAACGGAGGCGAAATCTCAACGGCCATGGGCATTAGTTGACAAGGTATCCGGCCCGGGTGACAGCGTGCCGGGAACGAATTCGTGCGTAGTGCCGGGTTTGGCCGGTCCTGGGATTCATCTCGGAAGTACACGCGTCAAAGTCCCTTGGCGCGCTACGACAGCTGACGAGAGCGCAAGGGTGCGTGGTGGCACGCCGAGGGCTACGTCGGTGTTCTGGCCCGCCCGTGGCGCGCGCACGGCGTTGCTCGTTGGCGTACGGCCCATGAGGTCGCTCCCGAGTCCGCCACTCAGGTCGTAGGCTCCTTTAGGGAGGAAGGTCGATGGAGCTCACCACGACAAATGCACTTCGCGGTCTATCCCTGGGCGTGCTGATGGTCGTCGCCCTTGGGTCACTCTTCGCGGTCGGCTCTACCGCAATGTTCGCCCAGGCCGCGCAGCGATACCCGCCTGCCTGACATCCCAGATCGAGGTGACGGCTGGGGCGACGATCACCAACGTGTTCTACGACTACCCAGCGGGGCAGCGAACCGTCCACGCGTTCTCGAAGAAGGTGGTGCCGGTGTTCTTCTACAACCGGGGCCCCGTCTGCCATCTGTTAATGGGTGGCCCGCCGCGAGGACACCATCCGAAGTCACCGTCACCGGCACGTTCAGGCGCAGGTACCGATGCGCCGACGTCAGTCGACTCCCTCGAATGTTCAGGTACTCGCTACCGTCGGGACCGTGAAACCGACCCCGGTGATCGTGTAGGCGGGCAGGGTGATCGTGCGGCCGAGGACTCCGGTGGTGCGGGTGAGTCCCGAGACGGTCGTGGTGGGAGCAGCGCTGACGGACATCGATAACGCCCCTGGTGCAAGGCCCGTCCCGGTGCCGACCGGGAGGGTCACGGCCTCGTCGGTTAGGTTGATCAGCACCGTTCGGGTGCCACGCGGGCCGTTGAAGGACACTCCGATCACCCCGGTAGCACCACCAGGCAAGGCAGGCGCCCCGGTGAAGAGCAGCGGCGTGACCCGGTAAGCCTGGGCCGAGGCGGTGGTCAGGAACATCAGGGCCGTTCCCGCCACCGTCGGCTGCGGAACGGGTCCCGAGGTGAAGGCACCGGAGGAAAGTTCGGAGAACAAATCCCAGTAGTCGTTGAGTTGCACCCGGGGCGATTGATCGAACAGGGCTACTGACTCGGCGACGTACAGCCCGTGGAGCCAGGTGGTGCCCCGAGCCGGTTCGCCCGTCGAGAGGCTCCGCTGGTCCAGGTTGAACTCGGTGAACCAGATCCGGTAGTGGCTGGGAATGGCCGTCAAGACCGCCTGGGTGGATCGCCAGCTGCTTTGGGCAGCGGCCAGAGCTTGCGCGGGACTGGGGTCCTTGACAATCGGGCCAGAGTAGTCGTGCAGCGTGACGGCGTTGATGTACTTGCCAGCAACCGAGAGAAGCGTGCGGTTCCAGGATCTCTCGCGTGCCGAGTTCTGTGGGAGCGACCCGACCGCAGCGATCTGGGCACTGGGAAACGCCGCCCGGATCGCGGGCGCCCACTGCGCCACCGTTCGGGCATAGGAGATGGCGCTCGGGAACGCCTTCAGGTACGTGTTGAAGTCGAGGTAGAACTCATTGCCCAACTCGACGTAGCGCACCGGAATCCCCAGACCCTGGGCGGTGCGCAGCATCCGCAATTGATCCGACAACGTGGAGCTGAGCAGATTCAGGTCGAACACCGGTATGGTCCCGGTCTCTCGAACGATGCCGAGCAAGGTCCGCAAGGTGAAACCGTAGTCCTGGACCCGCCCCGGCTTGTATTTGCCGGCACCGGATGTGGTTGCCGGTTTGTCTATCGTTCCGCTCTGCCAAATCCAGTAGTTCGCGATCGCTCCGCCCGGGTAGCGGATCGTCCCACCCCGAAAGTCCCGTAACGCGGCGATCACCCCGGGTGCGGCGAAGTTCTGAGCGACCCCAAAGTGATCCAGGTTCGACCCGTTAATCGGAGCGGTCAGCGCCATCGGGGACCCCGCCCGGACGGAGATCGCCTGCACGCTGGCGGACGACGCGTGTGCCACCCCGCTGTCACTCCATCCCGCTAGGAGAAGGAGCGACACGGCACCCGCCGCACGACACGCTCTACCTAACCTGGTTCCGGCCATTCGCCACCCCCGTGAAACGACCCGCACAACACGAGACCGTGGAGATCTGTGCAATCGATAGTGATGTCGAAAGTGTTCGCCACAGGCCGAGACTAGGGGCACGGGACCTTCCACGTCCGTGCACCAACTACCTGAGTCGCCGGTCCGTTGCGAGCGGTTGACCAAAGCTAGGTCTGCGAAATGGATGTCCCCCACTGTGATGACCCAGCCGCTGATTCAATCGCTGGCCCCTCAATCTCAACGAAGCAAACCGCTGAACCCCCGGTACTTCGTGTCCACTGACCGGGGCCTTTCTGCGAAGTGGGTTCCCACCTCAATCGCTTCCTAGTTCAACGGTTCTGCCCAACCACCTCGTCAAGACTGCGCACTCGAATCCAGCGCATAGTGGGCTCGCGCCCGAAGCCGTCCAGGATCTCGAAGCAGTCCCGCAGAGCGAACGCGGCGTCTAGCGTCACGAGAAAGCGAGAGCGGCGGCCCCTGGTAGGAGGCCGCCGCTCTGGCCGATGCCATCAAATGAAATTGCGGATGTCACCTCGTGCAAGATCTGGTGTCACTTCGTGCAACTTGACCTTGTCACTTGGCGAAAGTTCACATCACGAGCAGCCGCTGGTCGCGCCGCAGCTCGAGCAGACGAAGCACGATCCCGCCTGCTGCATGACGTTGCCGCACTGGTAGCACATGGGCGCGTCGCGCATCTCAGAGCGACGGTAGGGAGCGGGCTCACTCGCCACCGCCGGTGCGGGCGAGGGCTCCGAGTCGACGAGGGTCGGCTGGACGCTGATTCCCAGCGTCGGCGTCGCCTGCTCGGCGATCTCGGGCAGTGTGGGCTGGAGCCGCTCACTCGTCGACAGGACCCCGAGCTCCTCGCGCTCGGCCGGGGTCAGGTAGTCCAGGGCCAGGCGACGGAAGATGTAGTCCACGAGCGACGTCGAGATGCGCAGGTCCGCGTCGTCGGTCATGCCCGACGGCTCGAACTTCATGTTCACGTACTTACGCACGTAGGTCGACAGCGGCACACCGTGCTGCAGGCCCAAGCTGATCGAGATCGAGAACGCGTCCATGATGCCCGCGAGCGTCGAACCCTGCTTGGAAACCTTGATGAAGACCTCGCCCGGTCGCCCATCCTCGTACTCCCCGACCGTGACGTAGCCCTCGCAGTCCGCGACGCGAAACGCGAAGGTGGTCGACACGCGACGACGCGGCAGGCGCTCGCGCACGGCGCCGACGACGACGTGGGACGTGTCGTTCTTCGCGGCCTCGAGCGCCGCCTCGAGTTTCGTGATCCGGCCGTAGAGGTCGGCCGTCGCCGCGTCTTGGGCCGCGGTCTCGGGGCTGAGGTCCGCGTCCTTCTTCGCCATCGAGAGCGGCTGGCCGACCTTGCAGTTGTCACGGTAGATGGCGACGGCCTTCACGCCGAGTCGCCAGGCGACCATGTGCAGAGCCTCGATGTCCTCCACTGACGCCTCTTCGGGCATGTTGACAGTCTTGGAGATCGCCCCCGAGATGAATGGCTGGACCGCGCCCATCATCTTGACGTGACCCAGGTAGTGGATCGCGTTGTCGCCCATCGAGCAGGCGAACACCGATAGGTGCTCGGGCTTGAGGCCCGGCGCGCCAACGATCGTCTTGTGTTCGTCGATGTAGGCCACGATGGCCGCCGCGGCGTCCTCGTCATAGCCGAGGACCGCGAGCGCGCGCGGCACCGTCTGATTGACGATGGACATGTTGCCGCCGCCGACCAACTTCTTGAACTTCACGAGTCCGAGGTCGGGCTCGATGCCGGTCGTGTCGCAGTCCATCAGGAGCCCAATCGTGCCCGTCGGTGCGAGCACCGAGGCCTGCGCATTGCGCACGCCGTAGTGCTGCCCGAGCTCGACGGCGTCATCCCACGCCTGCTGCGCGGCCCGCAGGAGCTCGTGGGGAGCCAGCGCCGCGTCGATCTGGTGGGACGCGTCGCGGTGCATGCGCAGCACGTTGATCATCGGCTCGGCGTTCTCGGCGTAGCCCTCGTGGGGGCCGAGCCGGCCCGCGATACGGGCACTCGTCGTGTAGGCGTGACCCGTCATCAGGGCCGAGATCGCCGCCGCCCACGCCCGACCGGCGTCGGAGTCATAGGCGAGGCCCGACGCCATCAGCAGTGCGCCCAGGTTGGCGTACCCGATGCCGAGTTGGCGGAACTTTCGCGAGTTCACGCCGATCATCTCGGTCGGATAGTCGGCGGCGCCGACGATGATCTCCTGAGCGCTGAAGAGGACCTCGATGGACGCCTTGAACGCGTCCACGTCGAAGCGGCCATCCTCGCCCAGGTACTTCATCAGGTTGAGGCTCGCCAGATTGCACGCGGAGTTGTCGATGTGCATGTACTCCGAGCAAGGGTTCGAGCCGTTGATTCGCGCCGTGTTGGGCGACGTGTGCCACTTGTTGATGGTCGTGTCGAACTGCAGTCCGGGGTCGGCGCACTCCCACGCGGCCTGGGCGATCTCGCGCCAGATCTTGCGGGCCTTGACGGTGGAGATCACCGAGCCGTCGCCGCGCGCGGTGAGGTGCCAGTCGGCGTCGTCGAGCACGGCCTGCATGAAGTCGTCCGAGATGCGAACCGAGTTGTTGGCGTTCTGGTACTGGATGGACGTGATGTCCTTGCCGTCGAGGTCCATGTCAAACCCGGCGTCGCGCAGGACTCGCGCCTTCTTCTCCTCCTGGGCCTTGCACCAGATGAACTCCTCGACGTCGGGGTGGTCCACGTCAAGGATGACCATCTTCGCGGCCCGCCGGGTCTTGCCACCCGACTTGATGGTGCCCGCCGACGCGTCAGCACCGCGCATGAACGAGACGGGACCGCTGGCGGTGCCACCGCCGTCGAGCAACTCGGCGCTCGCGCGAATCTTTGAGAGGTTGACGCCGGCGCCCGAGCCGCCCTTGAAGATGATGCCTTCCTCGGTGTACCAGTTGAGGATCGAGCGCATCGAGTCCTCAACGGCCAGGATGAAGCAGGCGCTGCCCTGCTGGGGCACGCCCTTGACGCCGATGTTGAACCACACCGGCGAATTGAACGCCGCGCGCTGGGTGATGAGCAGGAACTTCAGCTCGGCGCGGAAGGCCTCGGCCTCCTCCTCGTCGACGAAGTACTCGCCCTCCACGCCCCAGGCGGTGATGGTGTCGACGATGCGGTCGACCACCTGCTTGAGGCTGGTCTCGCGCTCCGGGGTTCCCAAGGTGCCGCGGAAGTACTTCTGGGCGAGGATGTTCGTGGCGTTGAACGACCACGTCGAGGGCACCTCCACGCCCAACTGCTCGAAGGCGACCGATCCGTCGCGGAAGTTCGAGATGCGCGCGTCACGACGATCCCAGGTCACCTGATCGTAGGGATGACGGTCGTCGGCGGTGAAGAAACGCCGAAGTCCAATACCGAGCCGTTGCGGAGCGATAGCCATGTCACTTACTCTTTTCCTATACGTATCCGACACCACGCGCCTTGACGCCGCTGGGAGCCGGTTCGCCCGAAGACTTCCCTTAAACCACAATATGTTGTGGTTACTCCACTGTTCGACGCAAGATGCTGTGTAATTACAGCACTGTAACTACATGGCGTCAACCTAATTTTTCACTATTCTTCGCGAACCGTGCGATTACTGGCCTTTCGACCAGCGCCACCCTGGCGACCCCTGGTCGGCTGGCTAGCCTGACCCCAATGGACCTCGTTCTCGCCTTGGACGCCGGTACGACGGGCGTGCGCGCAGCGGCCTTCTCCCCCACCACCGCAGTCGTCGCGACAGCCTACCGGGAGCTCACCCAGCACTTTCCCCGCCCCGGGGAGATCGAGCACGACGCTGCCGAAATCGCCGCGCTGTCGGTCCAGACCCTGCGCGAGGTCGCCCTCGAGGTCCAAGCGCGCGGCGATCGCGTCATGGCGATCGGCATCACCAATCAACGTGAGACGACCGTCGCCTTTGACCGCGAGCGTGCTGCCCCCCTGCACCCCGCCATCGTCTGGCAGGACCGGCGCACGGCGACCCAGTGCGACGAGCTTCGCGCCGCGGGTGCCGAGCCCGCGGTGCGGGCGGCGACCGGTCTCGTCATCGACCCGTACTTCTCGGCGACCAAGATGGCCTGGCTGCTCGAGCGCGGGGTCCTCGACGGCGCGCTCGCACCTACCCTGGGCACCGTTGACACCTGGCTGCTCTGGTGGCTGAGTGGCAACGTCGAAGGGGGCTCGCTCGCCACCGAGCCATCGAACGCGTCGCGCACGATGCTCATGGACTTAGCCACCCTCGACTGGTCGAGCTCCCTGGCGGCGATCTTCGGGGTCCCCGTCGATCTCCTCGCTCCGATACGACCGTCAGCGTCATCCTTCGGCACCGTCGACCCCTCGGTTCTGCCCGAGCTGGCGGGCGTCCCGATCACCGCCATGCTCGGTGACCAGCAGGCGGCACTCTTCGGCCAAGCGGGGTTCGCCGCCGGCGTCGTCAAGGCGACCTACGGCACGGGCGCCTTCGTCATGGCCAACGCCGGCGACGCGGTGCCCGCCGTCGTCGAGGGACTGCTGACGACGGTCGCCTGGGACCTCGGCGCCTTTGGTCCAGCGACCTACGCCCTCGAGGGATCGGCCTTCGTCGCGGGTGCGGCGATCCAGTGGTTGCGCGACGAGCTGGGCCTCATCGCCGCGGCGTCGGACCTCGAGACGCTGGCGCGCAGCGTCACCGACGCGGCGGGGGTTCAGGTGGTGCCCGCCTTCACCGGCCTCGGCTCGCCGTTCTGGCGTCCGGAGGCGCGCGGCGCCATCATCGGCCTGAGCCAGGCGGCCGGGCGAGCCCACATCGCACGAGCCCTCGTCGAAGCCCTCGCACACCAGGTGCGCGCGATGATCGACGCGTTCGGGTCATCGGGACTCACGCTTTTCGAACTGCGCGCCGATGGCGGGGCGGCGAGGATGGACCTCCTGCTCGAACTCCAGGCCACCGGCTGTCGCCTACCCGTCGTTCGCAGTGCGACCCTAGAGGCCACCGCCCGCGGTGCCGCCACCCTGGCCGGACTGAGCTGTGGCCTCTGGCCCTCGCTCGAGACGCTCGCCGGCTACTGGCGCGCCGAGCGGCGCTTCGAACCAGCAGATCCACGGGCCCTGGACGAGACCTATCGTTCCTGGAGACGGGCCGTCGAGCGCGTCTGAGTAGCCAAAGCAACTGGAGGGGATCGTGCCGATGTATGCGACCACGCGGATTCACGATGGACTGGCCTTCGGGGAAAGTCCCCGGTGGCGCGAGGGCCGGCTCTGGTTCAGCGACTTCTACCGCCACGGCGTCTTCAGCGTCGCGCCCGACGGGAGTGACGAGCGGTTGGCCTACGAGGTCCCCGGCCAGCCGTCGGGACTCGCCTGGCTGCCCGACGGTGACCAGCTCTACGTGTCGATGACCGACCACCTCGTAGTGCGCGTCGGCCAATCGGGGACAGCGGTCCACGCCGACATCAGCCCGTACTGCGGGTTCTGGGCCAACGACCTCACGACCGGGGCGAGCGGTGTTGCCTACGTCGGCAACTTTGGCTTCGACCTCGACGACGTCGTCGAGCGCTCCGGCTTCGAGGGCCTCTTCGCGGCGCCGCCGCCCACCACCAACCTCGTCGTGCTCGCACCCGACGGAGCAGTTCGCCAGGTCGTGCCCGATTTGTCGTTCCCCAACGGCGCGGTGATCACGCCCGACGGCTCCACGCTCATCATCGCCGAAACCTTGGCTGGCCGGCTCACGGCCTTCACGGTCGCCGAGGACGGCACGCTGCACGACCGGCGGGTCTGGGCCACGCTCGAGTTCGCGGCGCCCGACGGCATCTGCCTCGATGCCGAGGGGCAGGTCTGGTTCGCCAACGCCGCCACGAACGCGTGCCAGCGCGTGCGCGAGGGCGGCGAGGTCACGGCAACCGCGACGACCACCCAGACCGCCTTCGCCTGCGCTCTGGGCGGCGACGATGGATCGTCGCTCTACGTCATGACCGCGCCGACGAGCAGTCGCTTCCACGCGGCCGATACCCGCTTCGCGGCCATCGAGTCCGTGCGCGTGGACGTCCCCGGGGCGGCTCGGCCCTAATCGCCGCGCAGCTCGGGCAGCGCCCGACGCAGCGAGCGGATCGCCTGGTGGGTACGGGCCTCGTTCTCGATGAGCGCGAAGCGCACGTGACCGTCGCCGCCCGCGCCGAAGCCCACCCCGGGACTCGTCGCGACGTCGGCCTCTTCGATGAGCTTGGTTGCGAAGGCGAGCGAGCCCATGTCGCGATAGGGCTCGGGGATCGGGGCCCAGATGAACATCGAGCCCCGCGGGGCCACCACCGGCCAGCCCACGCGGCCGAGCCCCTCGATGAGCGCGTCACGCCGGGACTGGTAGATCGTGCGCAGGGTGTTGGGATAGTCCTTCGCCTCGTTCATCGCAACGATGGCCGCGATCTGGACCGGCTGGAACGTCCCGTAGTCGAGGTAGCTCTTGAGCTTGGTCAGCGCCGCGACCACCGCGGCGTTGCCGACGAGGAACCCGACGCGCCATCCCGCCATCGAGAACGACTTGGTCAACGTGTACAGCTCGACGGCGCACTCCTTGGCTCGGGGCACCTGGAGGATCGAGGGCGGCTGGTAGCCGTCGAATCCCAGGTCGGCGTAGGCGAAGTCGTGACAGATGATCATCTCGTGCTCGAGGGCGAAGTCCACGAGTCGCGTCATGAAGCCGAGGTCGACGCAGGCGCTCGTCGGGTTGTGCGGGAACGAGGCGATCACGACCCGGGGCTTCACCTCGGCGCGCTGCCACGCCTCGGCTAGCGCGTCAAAGAAGTCGTCGCCGGGGTCGCGATCGCTCGTCGCGGGGTCCACGATCGGCACCGGAATCACCGTCGCCCCGGCAAAGCCCGGACCCGCGAGGTGGATCGGGTAGCTCGGCGTGGGCACGAGGGCACTGTCACCGGGCCCGAGCAGCACCCACATGAGGTGCGTCAGGCCCTCCTTGGCCCCGATGGTGGTGATTACTTCGGTCTCGGGATCGAGCTCGACGTCGAACAGCTCGCGATAGCGCGTGGCCATCGCGGCTCGCAGGTTGGGAATGCCTCGGCTGGCGCTGTAGCGGTGATTCTTGGGATTGTGCGCGGCCTCGGCCAGCTTCTCGACGGCGACGTCGGGGCTGGGAAGGTCGGGGTTGCCGAATCCGAAGTCGACGACGTCGCGTCCGGCGGCTCGGGCGGTCGCCTTCAGGCCATTGATCTGTGCGAACACGTACGGTGGCAAACCAGTAATGCGACGAAACTCCATTGGTGAACCATACTTTTTCAGCCCGACGCACGCCATTCGCGAAAGGCATCGAGGTCGAGGTCCGCGCCGAGGACCGCCCAGGTCGCACCGGCGCGGGCGAGGTCGTCGAGCAGTTCGCCCGTTCGCGACGGTGGCGACGGGACCGGACCGGCCCACGAGACCGGACCGATCGCGGCCTCTTCCTCGAGGGCGGCGACCCCGGCGTTCCACAGATTGACGGTCACCCCGAGCTCGCGCGCGAGGGCGTTGGTAGCGGGCGCGCCGGCGCCGATCCACACCGGCATCGTTGCCACGAGCTCGCGAGCGGTCTCGCCGAGGAGGGTTCGCCGCTCGTCGGCGTCGAGCACGGGCAGGCCGTAGGCCAGGTTCTCATTGGCCGACAGCCGGTCACCGGTGCCCATCGCCGCGATCACCCGACCCGGCGCGAGGCCGGCGAGCGTGGTGAAGGCCGAGACGAGGTGCGCGGTGCTCACGAGTCCCACGCGCGCCACGAGCGGTCCCACGGTCAGTGAGGAGTGGCGCACCGCGATCGACGCCAGCACGGGGAAGGGGGCGAGCGCCGGTCGCTGCGGCGAGCCCATGGGCCACAGGTGGTCGTAGGCGAAGACGCCGTCAAGTCCGGCATCGGCGGCCCGTTGAGCCGCCTCGTGCGCCGGTACCGCACTCGTCTGGAACGTGGGCAGCAGGACCCCGACCTTCACGAATCGCGCCCCATCGCCACGAGGGCCGCGCCCATCGCGCCCGAACGGCCGGCGAACATGGAAGACACGACCGTGATGGGCTCGCGGTCGGCGAACCCCTCGACGAGTTCGGCGAGGTAGCGATGCACACTCGGCAAGAAGAGGTCGGCGACCTGCGAGAGGCCGCCACCGATCACGAAGTGGCCAGCGTCGAGGATCGCCACGAGGTTCGCCAAGCCCAGGGCCAGCCACCAGCCCAGTTCGTCGATGACCGCCTCGGCTTCGGCGCTACCCGCCGCCGCCGCCGCGGTCACGTCCTCGCCCCGCACGAGCTCGGCCCCGCCAGACGTCGCGACCAGCGAGGGCAACCGCCCAGCCAGGGCGGCGATGGTCGTCAACCGCGCGAGCCCGCCCCCCGAGGCGTAGCGCTCCCAGCAGCCGTGCCCCCCGCAGCGGCACGGCGCGCCGTGCGCCTCGACCACCATGTGGCCAATTTCGCCGGCGAACCCGTTGTGACCCCGGACCAGCTGGCCATCGGCGATCACTCCACCGCCGATGCCGGTGCCGAGCGTCACCATCACGAAGTCGTTCACGTTGCGACCGGCCCCCCACTCGTGTTCGGCCAGGGCCGCGCAGTTGGCGTCGTTTTCGACCCGCACGTGCGGGTTGCCCAACGACTCGCCCACGAGGGCCCCGAGGTCCGCGCCCGACGCGCTTTGCAGGTTGGGGGCGAAGGCGAGATGGCCGTCTCGACGCATGAGACCCGGCAGCCCGATGCCGATGGGCACCTGGTGCACGTCAAACTCCTGGCGTCGGCTCAGCTCGAAGACCTGGTCGGCGACGACCTCGGCCGCGCGAGCGCCGGGATCGGCGTCGTGCTCATGGGGTGTGCCGCTGCGCAGTTCGTCGAGCACCCGACCACTGGCGTCCACGACGACAGCCAGTGCCTTGGTCCCCCCCACGTCGATACCGATCGCGATCTCACTCATCGCAGGGACTCGACCCGATCCTTTAGCTCGCGCAACGCCTCGGACTGGATGCGGTGCGCGGCGCGCGCCTTCACGAAGGCGGGAATCGGGACCGCGAGGTCGACCTCCAAGTCATAGGTGACGTTGGTGGCGCCGTCGATCGGTTCGAAGCGGTACTGGCCGCGCAGGTCAGCCGTGATGTCGCCCGCCGCCTGGTACCAGTAGAGCTCGCCGGGCGCGCGGTCGTAGTCGTAGCGCAAGGCGTAGGTCGTCGAGCGCCCGAACGCCGCGGCACGGAATTCGACCTCGAGCGGCCGTCCCACGGTGTCGCGCTCGATGACCTCGATGCTCTTCACCTCGCTCACCCACTCAACGTAACGTTCGACGTCGATCACCACCGAGAAGACATCCTGGGGCGGCGCGTTCACCACAATCGACTCCGTTGCGCGCTGCCTCACTCACCCTCCCCCACGACACCATAGGCCCCACGCTCAGCTGCTTCGAAGTGGTCATAGGGCGCAAGACCGGCCGAGAGGACGCCCGCGAGGGTGTCCCAGTCGAAGCGCGTCGTCGCGAGCTCACGAGCCCGCGCCCCCATCGCGGCGCGTCGATCGGCATCACCGAGCAGCTCAGCCATCGCGTGGGCGAGCGCCTTCGTACGCCTTGGCGTGTCCACGATGACGCCGGTGCTTCGATCGACGACCGCCTCGTGACTCCCGCCAGACCGACCGGCGACCTGGGCGACGCCAGCGGCGGCGGCCTCGACGAAGACGATCCCGAAGCCCTCCTGTTCCAGACCCAGCCATCGCCGACGGCAGTCCATGACGAAGAGGTCGCTCGAGGCGAGCCACGGTCCGAGGTCTTCGTCGGGTACTCGACCAAGGAAGCGAACCGGTGCTCGACGCGTTCTCGCGAGCCGCTCGAGCCGCTTACGATCGCGTCCGGCGCCACCGATCACGACCTCGAGCGTCGGAAACGACGGCGCCAGTCGCGCAGCCGCCTTGATCAGGGTGTCCATGCCCTTGCGTGGCACGAGGCGCGAATAGGAGCTCACGAGTAACGCGTCCTCGGCGATGCCGAGGGCCGCGCGCACGCTGGCGCGTTTCGCCGGGGTCACCGGCGTGAATCGATGCGGATCGACACCGGGTGGCACCGAGACGACCGGCGCCAGCCACTCAGCGGCGTTGCGACGGGCTTCGGCCTCGGGATACCCGCCGGCGCTGACGATCACCGACGCGTGTCGCAGGACCCGACGCAGTGACGACGCGACCAGCGGGAGCCGCGCCGGGATCGTGACTTCGGCGCCGTGCAGCACGACGCCGTAGGGTCGCGACAGGTGCGGGCCGAGCAGACCGAGCGGCCAGGCGGGGTCGATGAGGACCAGCTCGGGCTGGTGGCGCTCGATCGCGGCCTCGATGGCGGCCAGGGCGCGCGGCGTTGGCAGGAAGAGCGTCCCGGCGGCCACGCGCTCGATGACCACCTCGCTCTCGGCGTCAAATGATGGAGCTTGGGGGTGCGACGAAGCGGTGAGCACCACGCCTCGGCCGGGTTCGAGCCGGCGCCACAGTTCGTGAAGGTAGACCTGGATTCCGCCGGTTTTGGGCAGGTAGTCGTTGGTCACCAAAAGGTGGCGGGCCATCGCCCTACGCTAGCGAACTGCCGACGACCCTACTTCGTGGCGCTCCGGTAGCGAAGGCGCGGCACGAGTCGCTGCGCCGTGAGCAGCTCGACGACGCTCACGTCCTCAGCCGTCATGGTGAGTTGGTCGGGGTCGCCCCCGAGCACGAAGCTGACCAGACAGTCGGCGCAGTCGGGTGTGCTGTGACGCACGCAGTCGCGGCAACTGATTGAAACTTCTACGGTACGGCTCATTTCCATCCCTTCCACTCGATCAATCTGGCCGACGCCTGTGACATCACTCGAGGTAGGGAGCGATCTCCGTGGCTACTTGGGATGGAGCGAGTGCGACACCCTCGGTCACGACGCGACCGGTCGAGGGATCGATCACCGTGTACGACGGCGCGGCCACGATGCCCGCCTGGGCCATCCACGCCGGTGCGACCACGACTGACGTCCACGGCGAGCCGGCGGAAGTCATGGGTGTCGCGGCGACGAGGACCACGTCACAGCCGTCGAATGCGACCGGACCGGCCAGAAACTCCTGGCAGCCGTCACAGTCAGGCTTGAGCGCGAGCACGACCGTTCGTCGGGCCAGGTCAATCGACGTCGGCCGACCACTGGGATCGACGCCGGCCAGCGGCAGCGGCACCGGCCGCCTCGCGGGCCGATCGAAGGAGTGAGCCACCAAAGCGTCTTAGGACGACGCGCTGTCGAACGCCTCGACGCCTCGACCATGGCCGCACCAGCGACAGGTCACCGAGTCAACCGTGGACGCGATGACCTCGGGCTCTTCGATCGTTAGTTCGCCGCCGACCGTGTAGTGGTGAAAGGAACGCACCGACGTCGTCTCGACGACGTCAAAGCGAGTCAGATTGCCGCACGCGGTGCAGCGATAGCGAGTAGGCACACCACTACGGTATCGGGTCGCGCCGCAGTCCAGTCACGGCCGATCCCAGCCGATTCCCTGCACGTCACCGCTGCGCCACGGGAACTGCGGCTCGACGACGTCGTCGTACCCCCACGGCGACTCGGGCCGTCGGAGCCGTTCGGCGTCGATCAGTCGCACCAGCGCGGCGGGGTGGCGAATCGTTCCCACGAGCCACGGGCCGGCGACGGTTTCTATGACGACGGACCCTCGACCAATGAGCCGCTCACCCAATCCCCCTTGGGTACGCACGAACACGACGTCGCGAAGTTCCACGGCGGTGCGAATCCGTCTCGTCACCCCGTATTCGACGACGATTCGTTGAGTGGTGACGTGAATCTTCTCCGATCGCCACCGCCAGAGGCGTGTCGCCACGACCACGAGCACGGGACCGACGAGCACGACGTTGAGTGGTCCTTGGTATCGAACGAGTCCGTGCAGCGAATCCGCGGCGTAGCGAATCGTCGCCACCAGCGCGAACGCCAAAATCGCGGGGCGCAGCACGCCACGCGACACCGGAGTCACGGAGATCACCCGCTGTTCCCCGTCTCGCAGCACGAGTCGACGTTGCACGCTCCCAGCGTACGAGGTCCCTGTCACAACACGTGTCTACGCACCCCGAGGAGTCGCGCGCGTGAACGGCGTTGCCTGATCGCGTGCCGCCCGGGTCGCCACCACCGAAATCGCGAACGCTTCGATCAGGTAGCACGCGACCCGGTCCCGTCTCCGGTCGACCGGCCACGCGCCGGGGCACGACGGTGCACCGGCGGGCCGAGACGCTCCTCGCGGTCCAACCTGAATGGAGGCGTGCTCTAGACTGATGCGGCCTCGCGGAGCGCGCGGGTGTAGCTCAATGGTAGAGCTCCAGCCTTCCAAGCTGGCCATGCGGGTTCGATTCCCGTCACCCGCTCCCAAGAATCACCATCGCCTAGCGCCACCACGGCAAGTCCCGTGGCGCGAGCGCTCCGTCGCCCGTCAGGCGACGTGGGACCCCGACGAGCCCCTCGCCGGAGGACGCCGCCCACTTCGTTGACCGATATCGGCGGGCCTACTCGACGTGTTCGATCCGATGACTCGGCCCGGAATGCCCACCACGACGCTGTTGGCCGGGACGTCCTTGGTCACGACCGCCTGGGCGCCGATCGAACTGTCACTGCCGACAGTCACCGGACCGAGCACGACGCAGCCCGCGCCGAGCAGCACCCGGTCGCCGATCGTGGGGTGACGCTTGCCGTGGCTCATCGAGACCCCGCCCAGGGTCACGCCATGGAACATGATCACGTCGTCGCCGATCTCGGCCGTCTCGCCGATGACCACGCCAACGGCGTGGTCAATGAAGAGGCGGTGACCGATGGTCGCGCCCGGGTGGATGTCGACGGCGGTCAGGATGCGCACCGCTGCGCTGATGCAGCGCGCCAGTAGAAAGTAGTGCCGGCGCCAGAGGGCGTTGGCGACTCGATGGCCCCAGATCGCGTGCAGGCCCGGGTAGGTCAGCGCGACGTCCCAGACGGTGCGCGCCGCCGGGTCCTGATCCATGACGGCGCGCAGGTCGTCGCGCAGCTCTGCACGTAATTGGCCAAGCACCTCAGTCTCCGAGTCCCTCGTAGAGCGCCGTCGAAAGGTAGCGCTCGCCGAAGGAGGGAATGATCACGACGATCGTCTGTCCGGTGCTCGACGGGCGAGCGGCCACTTCGAGGGCGGCCTTGACGGCCGCACCCGACGAGATGCCCACGAGCAGGCCCTCCTGAACCGCCATCGCGCGCGAGGTCGCGAAGGCGTCCGCGTTCTCAACGGTGATGACCTCGTCGACGACGGTGGGGTCGTAGTTGGTCGGCACGAAGCCCGCGCCGATCCCCTGCAGTGGGTGGGGGCCCTTCTCCCCGCCCGAGAGCACGGGCGAGGCGGACGGCTCGACCGCGATGATCCGCACCGACGGCTTCTTCGACTTCAGGCTCGCACCGATGCCCGCGACCGTCCCGCCGGTGCCGACGCCGGCGACCACGACGTCGACCGTGCCGTCGGTGTCGGACCAAATCTCCTCGGCCGTCGTCGCGCGGTGAATCGCCGGATTGGCGGGGTTCTCGAACTGCTGGGGCATGAAGTAGCCGTGCTTGTCGGCGAGTGCAGCTGCGGTCTCGATGGCGCCCTTCATCCCCTGAGGACCGGGTGTCAGCACGAGTTCGGCACCGTAGCCTCGAAGCAGCATCCGGCGCTCGACGCTCATGGTCTCGGGCATCGTGAGGATGCAACGATAGCCCCGGGCGGCGGCGATCATCGCCAGGGCGATCCCCGTGTTCCCGCTCGTGGGCTCGACGATCGTGTCACCGGTGTGTAGCACGCCGGCCGCCTCGGCGGCGTCGACCATGGCGACCGCGGCGCGGTCCTTCACGCTGCCGCTGGGATTGAAGTACTCGAGCTTGGCGAGCACCGTGGCCCCGCTCGCTGGTACCAGCCGGTTCAGCCGGACCAGTGGCGTGTTGCCGATCAAGGCAGTGACGTCGTTCGCAATGCGCATCGTGACCCGCACTTTCTCGCGACGATCGCCGCGATCGAAATATGACCCATCAGGTCTGGAATTAATCCTAGCGGTCCTCATCGCCCGTCGCCACGGCTCGTCGCATCAGCGATACGGTGACGGTGACCTGTTCAGTCGGGGCGGCGTCTGGCGAGAGGGGCGGCGGTGGGACTCTGGGGAAGCGGTGCGAACGGATCTCGCGTTCGCCGCGCGGTGCTCTGCACAGCCCTGCTCCTTTGCTGGTCAGGCACCGCGACGGCCGCGCCCGGCCCGTCGCTCACGCGCATCGCCACGGATCTGAATACCGGCGGAGCCGCGATGACCACCGCGGTCAGTTGCCCGGCAGTCGGTTCGTGCGCGGCCGGCGGCTTCTACACCGACTCGGCCAACGCCCACCAGGCCTTCATCGTCACCGAGACCGCCGGCGTCTGGGGCTCACCCCAGGAGGTGGCCACCGCCTTCAACCTCGGTGGCAATGCCTCCGTGAACTCGATCAGTTGCCCGGCCGTGAACAGCTGCGTGGCGGCCGGCTTCTATACCGACGCCGCCAAGGCCCATCAGGCCTTCGTCGTCGAGGAGACCAACGGCACCTGGGGCGCTACCCAGGGCATTGCCGGCGGGCTCAACGTCGGCGGCAACGCCGTCGCCACGTCGGTGAGCTGCGCCGCCGCCGGCAGCTGTGTCGTCGGCGGCCGCTTCGAAGACGCGACCCAGGCTCGTCACGCCTTCATCGTCGAAGAGAGCAGCGGGACGTGGCGCAACGCCGTCGAGGTCGCCGGCGGACTCGACACCGGTGGCGGCGGCCTGGTCTCGTCCGTCAGCTGTCCCGCCGTTGGCTCGTGTGCCGTCGCTGGCCAGTACGACACGAAGACCCACCAGACGCAGGCCTTTGTCATGACCGAGTCGAATGGCCTCTGGTCCAGGGCCCAGGAAGTCGCCGGCGGACTCAACGTCGGCTTTGACGGCACCATCGCCCAGATCGCCTGCGTCGCAGCGGGCACCTGCGCGATCGGCGGCTCGTTCGAGACGGCCCAGCACACCGCCCAACCGTTCGTCGCCGACGAGACGGCCGGCCACTGGGGTGCGCCCGTCGCGCTGACCTCGCACATCCACGCAAGCGTGAACGCCCAGATCACGGCGCTCAGTTGCAGCGCGGCGGGGTCCTGCACGGCGGCGGGCGACTACTCGACGTCCACGGGCGCGACGCTGGCGTTCGTCGCCAGCGAGAGCGCCTCGACGTGGGGGCCCGTGACACCAGTGGCACCCAAAGTCCGCTTGCTCGGGGGCGCGTACGCGCCGGTCACCGGCTCGAGCGTGCAGTCACTGGCCTGTCCGGCTACCGGCTACTGCGAGGTCGGCGGACAGGTCGCCACCGGCGGCACCGGTGACCAGTCGTTCGTCGCGGTCGAAGAGCCCTCGGGCTGGGGAATCGCCCAGACGATCGCGCAAGGACAGAACGTGGGCCACGATGCGACGGTGCTCTCGCTCAGTTGCGCGGGCGTCGCCCAGTGCGTCGCCGGCGGACGTTTCACCGACGCGGCCAGCCACTACCAGGCCTTCGTCGCGACCGGCTTCACGGTGGAGCCGGTGCCGTTGCAGATCACGGCCCTACGCGGAACTGTGCCGGCCACCGGCACGACGACGCTCGTCGTGATCGGTTCGGGCTTCGCCGCGCACCTCGCACTCCGGCTCGCTGAACCAGGGGCCAGTGCGCAACTGCTCTCGGTGACCCCGACCCGGCTCGTCCTTCGGTTCATCGCTCGCGTGCACGTCCCGGGCCGTCACCAACTGACGATCGTCGAAGCCGGCCAGGCGCCGGCGCACGTCACTTACGTCCAGCACTGATCAGACGAAACCCTGCACGCGGTGGGGCTGATAGGGCTCGGTGAGCATGGCGATCTCGTCTTCGTCGAGGGTGAGGTCGAGCGCCGCGATCGCGTCGTCGAGGTGGTGCGCCTTGGTCGCGCCCACGATGGGGCTGGCGACCACCGGATTGGACAGGACCCACGCCAGGGCCACCTGCGACGGCGCCACCCCGCGGCGAGCGGCGAGCTCGTTCACGAGGTCGACGATCGGTCGGTCGCTCTCGGCGTAGAGACTTCGGCCGAACTGGTCGTTGTCGGATCGGTTCGTCGTCTCGCCCCAGGGACGCGCGAGTCGGCCGCGCGCCAACGGGCTCCACGGGATCGATCCGATGCCCTGGTCGTCGAGGAGCGGCATCATCTCGCGCTCCTCCTCGCGATAGAGCAGGTTGTAGTAGTTCTGCATACTCACGAACCGCGTCCAGCCGTTGAGGTCGGCCACGTACAGCGCCTGGGCGAACTGCCAGGCGTACATCGAGGAAGCACCGATGTAACGAGCCTTGCCGGCCTTGACGATGTCGTGCAGCGCCTCGAGGGTCTCTTCGATCGGCGTCTCGTAGTCCCAGCGGTGGATCTGGTACAAATCGACGTAGTCCGTGCCCAGGCGGCGCAAGCTGTTGTCGATCTCGCGCATGATGGCCTTGCGCGAGAGCCCCTGGCCGTTGGGATCGTCGTGCATTCGGCCGTTTACCTTGGTGGCGAGGACGATCTCGTCGCGTGGCACCATCGAGAGCAGCACCTCACCGGTGATCTCCTCGCTGCTGCCCGCCGAGTAGACGTTGGCCGTGTCAAAGAAGTTGATGCCGGCGTCGAGCGCCTGACGGAAGAACGGCGCGGCGTCGTCGCGCCCCAGCGACCAGGGCTGATTGCCCCTCGTAGGTTCGCCGTAGCTCATGAGTCCGAGGCAGAGGCGCGACACTTTGAGACCCGTTGGTCCGAGGTTTGTGTAGTCCATGAGCGTTCGGGGCGTAATGACGGTGATCAGACCCGCGGCCCCATTCCCCTTTCATCGCGTGCGAGCGGTCCGCACCACTGCTGGTGTTGCACTGTCCAACATAGTGACGGCCCTAGTGCAACGATGGCGCCGACGCGCCACGAACCGTTCATCGCGCCCGGCGCGACCCTCCAGCTCGCGACGCGGGCGCGTCACGACAGGCGTGGCCACCCGGCAATCGGTGCCGGTACCGGGCCACCGTTTGATAGAGCGGCTCGAGGAACCTCGAGACGGGCCCGCGCGTCGCGAGTCGCCCCACCACGCGCCACGGAGTCTTGGTCGCGGCGAGGGCGCACGCCACCGCTGCGGCGCCGTGACGCGCGGCGCCAGACTCGACCCACCAGACGCTCGACGCGACCTCGGCGGGGCTCAGGCGATTGGACTGGACGAGGAAGTCAGCCCCGCTCACGACTAGAACCTCGGGACCCACGCGTGCGCGATACCAGTCGGCGCAGCGCTGACAAAACCCGCAGTCGCCGTCGTAGACGAGAAATACCAATTCACCCACGCCGGCACCCTACCGGTCACCTAGGGTAGGCCGATGTCGCGCCGGCTCGCCATGGTCGAACTCTTCGGGCACCGCGAGCCACGACTGCTCGTGACCGGGCAAACCATCTCCATGTTCGGCGACGGCGTCGCCAACGTCGCGCTCACCCTGCTCGTACTGGATACCACCCACTCGGTGTCCAAACTCGCCTGGTTCGCCACGGCGCGCATGGTCCCGCTCGTGGCACTGCTGCTCGTCGGCGGCGCCATCGTCGATCGACACGCCCGTCGCACGCTCCTGCTGATCTCGGACCTCGCTCGCGCGGCCCTGACGGGCGGGCTCGTCGTCCTGCTCGTTACCGGCTCACTGCGGTTCTGGCACCTGCTCGTCTTCGGCGTACTCTTCGGAACCTTTGACGCGATCTTCACGCCCGCGATGAGCGCCATGACCCCCGAGATCGTCCCCGAGCATCTCCTGGGCGCGATGAACGCCGTTCGGCCGCTGTCGAGCAACGTGGTTGGCAACATGATCGGGCCGGCCGTCGGTGGACTGGTCACGGCGTGGAGCGCCACCGCGGCGATCAGCATCGACGCCGCGACGTTCCTGCTGAGCGCCGGGGCCCTCGCGCTCATGCACCCGACGCCCACGCCGGTGCGCAGCGCGGCGACGTCCATGATCCACGAGATCAAAGAGGGCGTGGGCTACGTCCGAGCCACCATCTGGATCTGGACCACGCTCCTCGCGGTGACACTGAGCAACGCGCTGTTGTTCGTCCCGACTTTCGTACTCGTCCCCTTCATGCTTCGCCACAACTTTCACGCTTCCAAGTTCACCGTCGGCCTGTTCTTCGCGGCCTCGGGCCTGGCCGGCGGCATCGGCGCGCTGGTGTCGGGCAGTTCGGCGATCCCTCGCCGGCGGATCCGCGCCATGTTCACCGCCTGGACCGCCGCCAGCGCCGTGATGCTCGTCTTTGGCGTCGTGACTCGCAGCTGGGAGGTCTTCATCGTGCCGCTGGTCACCACCCCGGGGATCCTCTACGGCAACGTGATCTGGGAGTCGATGCTCCAAGCCGTGGTGCCACGCGAGCTGCTCGGGCGCGTCTCGTCAGTGGACTGGTTTGTCTCGCTCGGTCTCGCCCCGGTGGGCCTCGTCATCGCCGGATACGCCAGCTCGCTTATCGGCGTGCGGACCTACTTTGTCATTGCCGCCATCGTCGCCACGGCACCCGGCTTGTTCATCCTGGCCTCGCGACGGATCAACGCGATCGACGCCGGGCGCTGAGCGAGAGTTGGGGTGCGTCCTGCAGCGACTGGCCCGTCACACGCAAGCCACGCTTCGCAGCAATCGGATAGATGAGCTCGGGTCGAAAGAAGCGACCTCGCCCCTCGCCCGGTCGGCCGCCTCGGACCTCGACCCACTCCTCGCCGGTCGTCTCGTTGCGCCCGTGCGCCACGAATACCCACTGCTGGCGCAGCTCCTTGGGTGCATTCACGACGACGGGATCACCCTCGGCGAGCCCGGCCCACGTCCGGCTGCGCACGATCGTCGCCCCGCGCCGCTCGCCCGCAAAGTCCACCCACCCTTTCTACTGGACGGCGAGCAGGCGTTGACCACGTCGCGCTCGTGACCGCGACGTGGTCTGTCGGGCCGACGCGCGCCGTGTGGTACGCCCGACATGGCGAGCCGATGTCACCGCGACGCCCTACGGTGACCCTATGAGTTTCGACCACCCCCTGCCCAGCGCGCTCTCGCCCTCGAGGCTCCAGGACTTCCGCGCCTGCCCCCGTCGGTTCCAGTACTCGGCGGTCGAGCGGATCCCCCAGCCGGCGACTTACGCCACCACCAAGGGCCGTATCGTGCACTGGATCCTCGAGCAGCTCTACACGCTCGAACCCGCCGCGCGCACCGCCGCTGCTGCCGCCGGCTTCGCCGAGCCGGCCGAGTCCGCGATCGTCACCGAGTCGGTGCGCCAGGACCTCGATGCCGACGACGCGCTGCTGACGCGACTTCGCGACGAGGTCCGCGACATCATCGACGTCTACTTCACGATGGAACAGCCCCAACACGTGAACCACGTGGGCGTCGAGCTACGCGTGAACGTCGAGCTCGATGGCGTGCCGATGCTCGGGATCCTCGATCGACTGGATCGACACGACGATGGTGCGCTCGTCATCGTGGACTACAAGACCGGATCGCTGCCCAATCGCAACTACGACACCCAGACCTTCGCCAACGCCGAGCTCTACGCCGCGCTCTGCCAGGCCAGCATGGGTGAGTTGCCCCGAACGATCCGGCTGCTGTACGTCGCCAAGGGACAGGCCATCGAGCGCCACGTCACCGAGGTCGTCGTTCGGGCGCGCGCCCAGGCCGCGAGCGACGCGTGGTCGAGGATCGAACGCTTCCACGACGAAGGCGCGTTCCCCGCGACGCCGTCGGCGAACACGTGTCGCTTCTGCGCCTACGCGGATCGATGCCGGGCCAGTGGCGTCGCGGTGCCGGTGCGGCCAAGGACGGACGGTCTTTAGGCTGGCGGCGTGACCGCCTTCGAACTCTCCTTCGACTATCGCTGCCCCTTCGCGAAGAACATCCACTTGCACGTCATCACGGCGCTTCGCGCTGGCGCCGACTTCGACGTCACGTTCGTCCCCTGGACTCTCAGCCAGGGTCACCGACCTGACGGGGCACCCGACGTGTGGGACGATCCGACGCGCGAGCCCGACCTCGTCGCCCTCGCCGCGGGCGTCTCGGTACGCGACCAGCAGCCCGAGCACTTCCTCGCCGCCCACGAGGCCCTCTTTCGGGCCCGCCACGAGCGCCACGTGCGCCTCGCCACCTTCGACGAGGTCGCCTCGGTCCTCCAGCCGATCGGCGTGGACGTGGCCAACGTGCGCGCCGACCTCGAATCGCGTCGGCCCTACCGCGAGATTCAGGCCAGTTACGAGCGTTTCGCCACGGTGGAGGCATTCGGCGTGCCGACCTTCGTGGTGGGATCCGACGCGACGTTCGTGCGCTACATGGACCCGCCCACGGCCGACGCCGACGCGTCCATTCGTCTCATTGGCTCGCTGCTCGAGCTCATGGCCCACCAGCCGCAGCTCAACGAGTTCAAGCACACGCGCCTGCCGGCCTGAGTTAGGCGAAGAGGCGCAGCAACACCTCGAGCAGGGCGAGCGCCCCGAGACCGAGCGCCGCGCCGTAGGCGGCGAGTGCGTCGCTACGCCGGCGATGGACGACGACCGCGCCGATCATCAGCGCGAAGAGCCCGGCGGCGGCGACCTCGTTGAGGATCGCCGTGAACGACGCACCCTTGCCCACGAGTCCCACCATCACCGCGACGCCGGCGACCATCTCGACCACGCCGATGCGCTGGTAGAGGCGCTTGGTGACCCCGAGGTGCTCGGCCGCGTGGCTCATGGCCGGCGTGAAGAGGACTTTCTGCAGACCCGCAGTGAGAAAGGCGAGGAACAAGACGATTGACACGACACTGGCGACCGCGGCCATTACCACTCCTTTGACCCATCGACTCTAACCGGCCGACGCGGAGCCCTCGGACTGGTGGAGGTAGTCGAGCATCACGCCCAAGGTGGCGTCGCGCTGGTCGGCCGAGCCGACGGCGACCGCCGAGAACTCGGTGACCCCGGCATCGGCGAGCTCGCCTAGCTGGTCCAGCACGGCCCCGCGCGAGCCGATCAGGGCCACGCCGGCCGGGTCCTGCGCGCCTTCGCGCTCGAGCATGGCACGGTAGCTCGGCAGGGTCGCGTAGACGGCAAAGGTCTTGTTCACCATGGCGCGCGCGGCCTCGGCGTCGTCGGTCACCACGACCGGCAGCGAGCAGATGACGCTCGGGCGCGGCCGGCCGGCGACTTCGGCGGCGGCGTCGATGGTGGGCCGAATGTGCTCGACGATCGTGCGCCGCCCGGTCATCCAGAGCACGGTCCCGTCGGCGACCGTCGCGGCCAGGGCCAGCATCTTGGGCCCGAGCGCAGCGAGCACGAGTCGTGGCGCGACGACGTCCTTGGGACCCACCGGACCGGTCGCCATCGCGCTCACGCGCTCGCCGCGGGCGTTCACAGCCTCCCCACGAAGCATGGGCGCCAGCGCCGCCAGATACTCGTGTAGGTAGGACACGGGCCGGTCGAAGGAGATCCCCCACAGTCCCTCCACGATGACCTGGTGCGAGAGTCCGACGCCCAGGGTGAGCCGACCGCCTATCGCGTCTTGGACGGTGCGCGCCTGCGCGGCGAGCATCGACGGGTGACGGGGCTGGACCGGTACGACGGCCGTGCCGAGGTCGAGCTCGGGCAGTTCGCGGCCCACGATGGCGAGCGCGGTGAGCGTGTCGGGTCCGAAGATCTGCGAGGACCACAGTGAACGGAACCCCCGGTCGCGCAACTGACGTGCCCCCTCGAGCGCGTCCTCGACGGTCCCATCGATTTCGAGACTCACTCCGATACGCATGATCGCCCCCAATCGCCCACTATCGTCGTGCCCGTGCCGGGCGACCCTCAACCTACCCCCGCGCGCGTCGGCGTCGTCGGGGCGGGCCAGCTGGCGAGGATGATGGGCGAGGTCGCGAGCGACGTGGGCGTGGAGCTGAGCGTGCTCGCGACGAGCGAGGACGACGCCGCCGTCGCCACGGCTGATCACGTCGTCATCGGTAATCCGGGTGACCGCCACGCCCTCGAGTCCCTCGCGGAAGGCGTCGACGTCGTCACCTTCGACCACGAGCTGGTGGATCTGGATCTGCTCGAGGTGCTCGCGCGCGAGGGAATCACGCTGCGCCCCGACGCGAGCGCCCTGCGCTTCGCGGTCGACAAGGCCTACCAGCGCACCCGCTTCGCCGCCCACGGCCTGCCCGTGCCGCGATTCGTCGTCGTTAACTCCGGGAGCGACCCCGCGCTCGATGCCTTCCTGGCCGAGCAGGCGACGGCCCCGGTCGTGAAGGTCGCCCGCGGCGGCTACGACGGGCGCGGCGTCTTCTTCCCCGAGCGCGTGGCCGACGTCGCCGGGCTCGTCGACTCGCTGGGCACGCTCGTCGTGGTCGAGGAGCGCCTCGAGCTGCGCGGCGAGGTCGCCCAGCTCGTCGTGCGCGCGCTCGACGGCTCGGTCGCGCACTACCCCCTCGTCTCGACGGTCCAGTCTGACGGCATGTGCGTCGAGGTCCGCTTCCCGAGCGACGACCCGGCCCTCGCCGCGCCCGCCGCGCAGCTCGGGCACCGGGTCGCCGACCTCGTCGGCGCGATCGGGATCATCGCGATCGAGCTCTTCGTGACCGACGCGGGTCTGGTCGTCAACGAAGTCGCCCTGCGCCCGCACAACACCGGCCACTGGACCATCGAAGGCGCGGCGACCGACCAGTTCGCCAACCACCTGCGGGCCGTGAGCGGCCAAGCGCTCGGCTCGACCGAGCCGGTCGTCGAGCACGCCGTGATGGTGAACGTCGTTGGCGCCGACGAGCCGGCCGACCCCGGCGCCGGCCGTGGCGTGCCCGGCGCGCTCGTGCACGACTACGGCAAGGCGTGGCGGCCCGGACGCAAGCTCGGTCACGTCACCGCCGTCGGTAACGACGCGGCGGCCGCGCGCGTGACAGCATGGGCGGGGGCCCGGGCCTACGGGACCAGGACGAGGGAGTCGACGTGAGCGCGATCGTGGGTGTGGTCATGGGCAGCTCATCGGACCACGCCGTCATGGCCGACGCCGCGGCGGTACTGAGCGACTTCGCCGTCCCCTACGAGATCCGCGTCGTGTCGGCGCACCGCACGCCCGACGACATGCTCGCCTACGGCCGCGACGCGCGGGCCCGGGGGCTGCGGGTGCTGATCGCGGGCGCCGGCGGGGCGGCCCACCTGCCCGGCATGCTCGCCGCGACGACCTCGCTGCCCGTGATCGGCGTGCCGGTCGCCCTCGCGCGCCTGGACGGACTCGACTCGCTGCTCAGCATCGTGCAGATGCCCCGTGGCGTTCCCGTGGCGACCGTGGCGGTGAACGGCGCCACCAACGCCGCCCTGCTCGCGCTGCGAATCCTCGCGGTCGGCGACGAGGTGCTCACCGCACGACTCGACGAGCACCGCCGCGCCCTCGCCGACGAGGCCCGTGCCCAGGACTTGGGCCTCGACCGCCGGCTGGATTCTTAGTCCCACTGGGGCCCCCGGGGGCCGTTCGACCCCTATTCTGGTCACGTGACCAAGGAGGTCCCATGGGTGTAGGTAAGCGCATCGCGACCATCTTCAAGGCCAAGTCGAACGCGGCCTTGAACAAGATGGAGGATCCGCGCCAGACGTTGGACCTGTCCTACGAGGAGCAGCTCGAGAACCTGACCAAGGTTCGCCGTGCCGTCGCCGACGTCGCCACCGCGCGCAAGCGCGTCGAGATCCAGGCCGAGCAGTTAAAGGCCCAGGGCGACAAGCTGGCCGAGCAGGCCAAAGCCGCCCTCGGCCAGAACAACGAGGCCCTGGCGCGCGAGGCCCTCTCCCGGCGCGAGGCCATCGCCGGGCAGCTCAAGGACCTCGACGCTCAGCACGCCACGATCGTCGAACAAGAAGAGAAACTCACCGAGACGGCCCAGAAGCTCCAGACCGAGGTCGAGGCCTTCCGCACCAAGAAAGAGACGATCAAGGCGACCTACACCGCCGCCGAGGCCTCCGCGCACGTCTCGGAGGCGGTCAGCGGGATCTCGGCCTCCATGGGTGACGCGGGCGCCGCCCTGCAGCGCGCCCAGGACAAGGTCGCCGAGATGCAGGCTCGCAGCGGCGCCCTGGACGAGTTGCTGGCCTCGGGTGCCCTGACCGACCTCACGAGTTCTCGCGACGACATCCAGGCCCAGCTCGACCAGGCGAGCGCCACCTCGGACGTCGACGCCCAGCTCGCCGCACTGAAGGCCCAGATGGGCACGGGCGACGCCGGCAGCCTCGCGCCGGGAGCTGACCAGTGAGTTCCAAGATCGAGTCCGATCGCGGGCTGAACTGGCGCATGTTCATCACCGGGGCCGCCCTGGTGCTGCTCTACGGGATCATCGTGACGGTGCTGCTGCGTCTGGGCGTCTCGACCCTGCTCGTGGTCGTCATCGCGGCCGGGGCGCTCATCTCCCAGTACTACTTCTCAGACAAGATCGCGATGTTCTCGATGCGCGCCCACGAGGTGACCCCGGCCCAGGAGCCGCACCTGCACGAGATCGTCGACCGGCTCTGCCTGCTCGCCAACATGCCCAAGCCGCGCGTCGGGGTCGCCGAGATGGACATGCCCAACGCCTTCGCGACGGGGCGCAACCCCAGCCACGCGGTGATCTGCGCGACGCGCGGGATCATGCGCCGGCTCAGCGACGAAGAGCTCGAGGCCGTGCTGGCCCACGAGCTCAGCCACGTCGCACACCGCGACGTGGCGGTGATGACCATCGCCTCGGGCGTGGGCATGCTCGCCGGGCTGATCAGCCGCATCGCCATGTGGGGCGCGATGTTCTCGGGCGGTGGACGCAGCCGCGACGGCGAGAACCTGGTGCTGCTCGAGATGATCACGTGGCTGGTCTCGCTGCTCGTCTACGTGATCGCCTACCTCTTGACCATGGCGCTGTCGCGCTACCGCGAGCTCGCGGCCGATCGCTCCGGCGCGATCCTGATCGGCAAGCCGAGCGTGCTCGCGAGCGCGCTCGTGCACATCACGGGCGACATCGGGCGAATCCCGCGCACCGACCTGCGCCAGGCCGAGGGGATGAACGCCTTCTTCTTCGCCCCGGCGCTGGCGAGTGGGACGGCGGCGTCGCTCTTCTCGACCCACCCGTCCCTCGAGGTGCGACTCGACCAGCTGAACAAGCTCGAACGCCAGTTGAACGGCTAGTGGGACTGCGCGACACCCTCTTCGGGCGCACCAAGCAGGTCGCCCCGAAGCTTGACAACCTCTTCGCGCTGCCCACGGCAGCCCTGACCCTGGAGAGCGAGCTCGAACTGGTCACCTCGGGCCAGGCGGGGCTCTGCTTCAAGGCCGGCAGCGGCGAGACGGCCAACACCACCGACGAGGACATCAAGCAGTTGCTCAACTTCGACGAGGCAGCGAGCGACGTGACCTTGACGACCGACCGCTTCGGTTTCCGCTGGATCGTCATCCACGACACCGACATCGCCACGCTCGTCACGCGGATCCACGGCGCCGACACGAGCCTCGTGGACAACGGGCTCGGCCCCCGGCTGCTGTGTGCGGTGTTCGGTTTCGTGCCCAAGACCCCACCAGGCGACGGGCCCGTGCGCCTCGTCTACCTCTTGAAGCAGGGCACCTTCTACCCCTTCGCCCCCACCGGCGCCGAGCAGCGCGACAACGAGCTCGAGCTGCGCGTCCGGTCCTTCCTCGACAAGGACCTGCCCATCGAGAAGGATCTCTCGCGCTGGATGGCGCTCTGGGAGGTCCCGGTCAACTGATCGGGTCGAGTGGTCCAGCGAGCAGCTCGTCGAGCGCGTCACCGTAGGCCAGGTCGAGGGCCGTCAGCCCGCCACGGTCGTGGGTCCAGAGTTCCACGCGCAGATCGCGATACGTGAGCGTCAGCACCGCGTGATGGTCGAGCCGGTCAGCGATCGCCGTCTGGTCGAGGATCACTCGGGCCGCCTCACGGTGGCTTCGCGCGCGCCACTCGCGCACGAGGTGGCCGTTACCGACGCGCCACGCCGGGTGCGCGGCCAACCAGTGATCGACCTCGGCCGGCGCGAGCAGCGGCGGCCTCACGGGTGGGTCATGGCCTCGGGCACCACGGCGGCGTCGAACTCCTCGGCCGACAAGAAGCCGAGCGCCAGGGCGGCCTCGCGCAGCGTCGTGCGCTCGTGGTGCGCCTTCTTGGCGACTTTGGCCGCCTTGTCGTAGCCGATGATCGGGTTGAGGGCCGTCACGAGCATCAGGCTGTTTCGCAGGTGGTGGTCGATCTGGTCGTAGTCGGGCTCGAGTCCCTCGACGCAGAACTCGCGGAACCGGTCACAGGCGTCGGTGAGCAGGTCGATCGAGTTGCAGAAGTTGTGGATGATCACCGGCTTGGCGACGTTGAGTTCGAGGTTGCCGCGCGAGTCGGCCATGGCGACCGCGGTGTCGTTGGCGTAGACCTGGATGCCCACCATGATCATGGCCTCGGACTGGGTCGGGTTGACCTTGCCGGGCATGATCGAGCTGCCCGGCTCGTTCTCGGGCAGGCGCAGCTCGCCGAGCCCCGACCGCGGGCCCGAGCCGAGCCAGCGCAGGTCGTCGGCCACCTTGATGAGGCTCGCCGCCAGGGTCTTGATCGCGCCGTGGGCGAAGACCAGCGCGTCGTGCGCGGCCAGCGCGGCGAACTTGTTGGGCGCGGTGACGAAGGGCTGACCCGTCAGGGCCGCGATCGCGGCGGCGACCCGCTCGCCGAACTCGGGGTGGGTGTTGAGGCCCGTCCCGACCGCCGTGCCACCCGCCGCGAGCTCGTACAGCCCCGCGAGCACCGCGTTGAGCCGGTCGAGGTCGGCGTCGAGCTGGGCCACGTAGCCCGAGAACTCCTGGCCGAGCGTGAGCGGCACGGCGTCCATCAGGTGCGTGCGTCCGATCTTGGTCACGCCCATGTAGGCGCGCGCCTTCTCGTCTAGCGCGTCGCGCAGGCGCGACACCGAGGGAACGAGCCGGCCGGTGATCTCCATCACCGCGGCGATGTGCATCGCCGTGGGGAAGGTGTCGTTGGAGGACTGGGACATGTTGACGTGGTCGTTGGGGTGCACGGGGTCCTTCGAGCCGCGCTCGCCGCCGGCCAGCTCGATGGCGCGATTCGAGATGACCTCGTTCACGTTCATGTTGGTCTGGGTGCCCGACCCGGTCTGCCAGATCCGCAGCGGGAACTCCCCGGCGAGCGAACCGTCGATGACCTCGCCCGCGGCGCGCTCGATGAGCTCGGCGCGCTCGGCGTCGAGTTTGCCCAGGTCATGGTTGACCCGCGCCGAGGCCAGCTTCAAGATGCCAAAGGCCCGGATCAGCGCGGGGGGCATCGTCTCGTGGCTGATGGCGAAGTGGTGGAGGCTCCGCTCGGTCTGCGCACCCCAGTACCGCTCCGCGGGCACCTCGATCGTGCCCATGGTGTCTGATTCGATCCGCACGTTGGTCATGATTCCTCCTACTTGGCTTTCATCGATTTCGCCCCACCCCGACCGTAGAGCGCGACGCCGCGCTCGAGCACCTCGCGAGCCGCGAGCACGTCCTGGGCGCGCGGCCCGTCGCCGTCACCGGGCACCTCGAGCAGCAGCGGCAGCGCGCGAACCTTGGGGTGCCCGACGAGTGCCGCGAGGCCCTCCGCGCCGATCTCGCCCTCGCCGATGTTGGCGTGGCGGTCGCGGTTCGAGCCGAAGGCGGTCTTGGAGTCGTTGAGGTGCAGGCAGCGCAGGCGGTCGGGCCCGAACCGGGCCTCGACCTCCTTGAGTAGCTGGCGCGCGGCGCGCGGCGTCGCGTAGTCGACGCCGCTCGCGAAGAGGTGCTGGGTGTCGATGCACAGGCCGAGTCGCTCGTCAGCGCCGCTCGCCTCGATCATCGCCTCGATCTCGTCGAAGCTGCGCCCCACCGTGCCGCCGGCGCCGGCCGCGTTCTCGATCACGATCGGGCAGCGCGTGTCGGTCGCTCCCGCGTCGTCCAGGGCGCGCCCGAAGGCACCAACGATCTGGTCCAGGACCTCGTCAAAGCCGGCGCCCTTGTGGCTGCCCACGTGCAGGATCACGCCCGACGCGCCCATCGCGCGACCGACGCGCAGGTTGTGGGTAAGCGCGGTGACGGACTTCTCGTAGAGCTCGGGGTCGGCGGTCGCGAGGTTGATGAGGTAGGTCGCGTGACAGAACGTGTCGGTGATGCTCGGGTGGTCGCGCTGGGCCTCGCGGTACCCCTCGAGCACCTCGGGCGCGTACTGGCTGGGCTTCCACATCCGCGGGCTCTGGACGAACACCTGGATCGAGGTCGCACCGATGGCCACCCCAGCGTCCAGGGACGGGATCAGGGTTCCGCCGCCGCGCACGTGCGCACCGATGTTCATGGAGACAAAACTACTAGGGTCGACGCCAACGACCCAAAGGAGCATCGTGACCGACACCTTCAGCGACGCCTCGCGCGCCATCTTCGCCAAGCGCGTGCTGGCCCACGTCGCCAGCCTCGCGCCGGACGGCTCGCCCAACGTCACCCCGGTGTGGGTGGAGCTCGACGGCGACGACGTGATCATCAACACCGCCCTCGGTCGGGCCAAGGCCCGCAACCTGGCGTCGGACCCCCGGGTCGCGGTCTCGCTGACCGACCCGGACAACCCCTACGTGGCGATCGCCCTGCGCGGCACCGTCGTGGGCTTCACGACCGAGGGCGCCGACGAGGTCATCGACCGGTTCGCGATGAAGTACCTCGACCTGGCCACCTACCCACACCGCCGCGAGGGCGAGGTGCGCGTGACGGTGCGCATCCGCCCCGACCGCATCTCGACCCAACCGGCCTAGGTCGCCCCTAGTCGCGAAAGTACCGCGTGGCGTCCGGGGCGTCGACCGGCGCGCCGTCGAGCACGGTCGTCCCGTCGCCCAGGTGCCCGTCGAGCGAGTACCAGACCGTGATCGGCCGGGGCGGCGCGGGGCGGTTGTAGGCGCCACGCAGGGTGAGGACGTCGGACTCGAGGTTGATCTCGTCGTCGGTGAGCATCGCGCGCACCACCGCGGCCTGCTCGCTCGCACGCTCGCCCGCGATCACGACGTGCTCGAAGTCCCCCAACCAGGCGAGCGTGGCGACGTCGCGCGCGGCCATCGACGCCGGGTAGTCGGGCCCGACGGTCAACCAGGGCCCGAGCGGCCCGAGCGAGCGGTCGCGGGCCCCGAGGGCAACGACCACGTCGCCCGCCACCAGCGACGCCACGACCGCTCCCCCGCTTCGGGTGTCCAGTCGCACGAGGTCGGCGAGCTCGAGCACGACGTGGGTCATCTCCATGTCAGGGCTGGAGGTCTTCCTTGGGGAGTCGCTCGATGTTGACGTCGCGGAACGTCAGCACGCGAACCGAGGGGACGAACCGCGCGGCGCGGTACATGTCCCACACCCAGGCGTCGGTCAGGGTCACCTCGAGCATCGCCGGAGTGGTCGAACGCACGTCGACGGCGACGTCGTTGGCGAGGTAGAAGCGACGGTCGGTCTCCACGGCGTAGTGGAACATCCCCACCACGGCCTTGTACTCCTGGACCAGCGCCAGTTCGAGGGTCGACTCGTAGTCGTCGAGCTCTTCGTCGCCCATACGGGCCTTACGCGCGCTCGGTGACGCGACGCTCCTTGATCTTGGCGGCCTTCCCGCGCAGATCACGGAGGTAGTACAGCTTGGCCCGGCGCACGTCACCGTAGGTCTCGACCTCGATCTTGGCGATGGTGGGCGCGTGGACCGGGAAGGTGCGCTCGACGCCCACGCCGAAGCTGACCTTGCGGACCGTGAAGGTCTCGTGCAGCCCCGAGCCCTGGCGACGGATGACGACGCCCTGGAAGACCTGGACGCGCTCGCGGGTACCCTCGACGACGCGGACGTGGACCTTCAGGGTGTCGCCGGCGCGGAAGGCCGGGATGTCGTCACGCAACGAGTCGCGGTCAATCAGTTCTGTCGGATTCATCAGCGTCCCCTTCGGGTCTCGGGCTGTAGAAGTCTAGCGGAATCCGTCGTTCTCTTCCACCAGGCCGAACTCGCCCAGTACCGCCCGGTCCTCGTCGGAGAGCCCGCCGCGCGCCGCAATGAGGTCGGGGCGGCGCGACAGCGTCCGCGCGAGCGCCTGGGCCCGGCGCCAGCGCGCGATGCGCGCGTGGTCGCCCGAGCGCAGCACCTCGGGCACCACGAGGCCGCGGACCTCGGCCGGCTTGGTGTACTGGGGGTACTCGAGCAGGCCGTTGACGAAGGACTCGTCGAGACTCGAGGCGTCGTTGCCCAGGGCCCCGGGCAGCAGGCGCACCACCGACTCGATCACGCACAGCGCGGCGAGCTCCCCGCCGGCCAGCACGAAGTCCCCGACCGAGAGCTCGTCGTCCACCACCAGGTCGATCGCGCGCTGGTCGAACCCCTCGTAGCGCCCACAGAGTAGGGAGAACCCGCCGCTCGCGGCGAGCTCGCTCGCGACGTCGTGAGTGAGCGGCCGTCCCGACGGGGTGAGCGCCAGCAGGGGCCGGGCGAGGTCGGGCGTCGCCTCGACGGTGCGCAGGATCGGCTCGGCGCGTAGCACCATCCCGGCGCCGCCGCCGTAGGGGGTGTCGTCAACGGTGCGGTGCACGTCGTCGGTCTGGTCGCGCAGGTCCAAGACCCGCAGGCGCCAGCGGTCGCGCTCGGCGGCCCGACCGAGCACCGACGTCGTCGCGTAGCCCGTGATGGCCTCGGGAAAGAGGGTGAGCACGTCCACGCGCAGGGTCATTCGAAGAGTCCGTCGGGGGCGTCGACGTCGATACGTTCGTTCGCCAGCAGCGAAGTCACGAAGGTGAGTGGCACCAGGGTCCCGCTGTCGAGCACCAGCAGGTCGCTCGCGGGATTGGCCTCGACGTCGACCACCACGCCGCGGGCGGTACCCGAGGCGTCATAGACCGTCGCCCCGTAGAGGTCGTCGATCCAGATGGCGTCGTCGTCCTCGTCCTCGACCCGCGGGGCGAGCAGCAGGGTCGCGCGCCACGCCTCGGCGTCCTCGCGGCTGTCGACCCCTTCGAAGCTCACGAGGAAGCGGTCCTGATGCCGGGCGGCCGCGCGAACCGTGAGTGGGCCACGACTGGTCGTGAGCACCGCGCCGGGGGCCCAGCGCTCGGCGCGGTCGGTCCAGAAGTCGACGAGCAGCTGACCGCGAAGCCCGTGGGCCTTGATGATTCGTCCGACCTCGAGCAGGCGCTCGTCGGACACGTCAGTCGACGATGTCTACCGACGTCGTCACGCCATCGCGCGAGCCCGCGGCGCTGACGAGCGCTCGGATGGCCTGGGCGGTGCGACCCCGCCGGCCGATGATCCGACCCATGTCGTCGGGACCGACGCTCAGCGAGAGCACCACCTTGCCGTGGCGCTCCGAGACGTCGATGGCGACGGCCTGGGGGTCGTCGGCGAGGGACGACGCGATGTAGTGCAGCACGGCCGACGCGGTGCTCGCGTCGGGTGCGGCCTCGTCGTCGATGGTGTTGACGTCACCCTCGACGTAGTCGTCGTGCAGGTCGCTCACTGGGCGGCCTTTGACGCCTCGAACGCGTCCAGGGCGCCGCTCTGGCGCAGGAGCTTGGCGACCCGGTCCGTGGGCTGGGCGCCGTGGCGCAGCCAGTGCACGGCGCGCTCGTTGTCGATCGAGACGATGGTCTCGTCATTGGCCACCGAGAGCCCGCGGGGCTGGTAGGTGCCGACGATCTCGAGGAAGGCGCCCGAGCGCGCGCGACGGCTGTCTGAGGCCACGACGCGGTAGGTCGGTTGCTTCTTCTTGCCCATGCGCACCAAACGAAGTTTCACTGCCACGACGAACGTCCTCCAAGACTGTGTCCCGACCGGGACTGGGTGATGTACCCGAGCGTCCTAGTTTAGCGCTGTTTGGGGGGGGTAACTCGCCCACCCTTCTTCTTCTTGCCCTTTGGCCCGCCCGGGGCCGGTGCGGCGCGCATGCCGGCACCCAGCGCCTCGAAGCCCGCAGGCAGCGATTCGCCGCCCCGGCGCGCGGCCATCGCCGCGAGTTTGCCCATCTGGGGCGGCAGGGACGGATTGGCCCCGCCCATCTGGCGCATCATCTTGCGCATCTCGCCGAACTGCTTGAGCAACTGGTTGACGGCGCTGACCGTGGTGCCCGAGCCGGCCGCGATCCGCGAGCGCCGCGAGCCGTCGATGATCACCGGCTCGCGCCGTTCGCGCGGGGTCATCGAGCGAATGATCGCCTCAACCTTGTCGAGCTCGCGGTCGTCCACGTTGGCCGCGGCGTTTCGCATCTCCTTGGAGACCCCGGGCATGAGGCGCATCAGGCCGCCGAGCGAGCCCATCTTGCGCACCTGGTTCAGCTGGGCGAGGAAGTCGTCCAGGGTGAACGAGCCGTCCATCATCCGCCCGGCCGAGGCGGCCACGACGTCGGCGTCCATGGTGCGTTCGGCCTGTTCGATCAGGGTCAGGGTGTCGCCCATGCCGAGGATCCGCGACGCCATGCGGTCGGGGTGAAACAGGTCGAAGTCCCCCAGCTTCTCGCCCGTGGACGCGAAGACGATCGGCCGGCCGACCACGCCGCGGGCGCTCAGCACGGCGCCGCCGCGCGCGTCGTAGTCGAGCTTGGTGACGATGATGCCCGACAGCTCGAGGGTGTCGTGGAAGGACCGGGCGGTATGCACCGCGTCCTGGCCGGTCACCGCGTCGATGACGAGGAAGGTGTAGTGCGGCGATGTGGCGTCGCTGATCGCGCGGACCTCGTCCATGAGCGCCTGGTCGATCGCCAGGCGTCCCGCGGTGTCGATGATCACGACGTCGCGCCCGATCCTCGCCGCCTCGGCGACCCCGGCGCGGGCGACCTCGACCGGGTTGGAGGGCTCGCTGAAGACGTCGACGCCGATCTGGGCGCCGAGGACGCGCAGCTGCTCGATGGCCGCGGGGCGTTGGAGGTCGGCCGCCACCAGGTAGGGCTGGCGGCCCTGCTGCTTGAACCAGGCCGCGAGCTTGGCGGCGGTCGTGGTCTTGCCGGCGCCCTGGAGGCCCGCGAGCACGATGACAGTCGGCGGGCGCGAGGCGTAGGTCACCTTCAGCGCCGAACCGCCGAGTACCTCGATCAGCTGTTCGTGCACCGCCTTGATGACCTGCTGGCCGGGGCTGAGGCTCTGGCTGAGCGACTGGCCGGCCAGGCGTGCGCGTAGCGCCTCGAGGAAGGCCCGCACGACTGATAGCTCGACGTCGGCCTCGAGCAGGGCCGACCGCACGTCGCCCAGCGCGAGGTCGACGTCGGCCTCACTGAGCCGGCCCCTCGAACGAAGCGACGCGCCGATGCGTTCGAGTCGGTCCGAGAGCGCGTCAAACATGGCTTGCAGGCTACCCTCAAGCCCGCACGAGCGAATCGACGAACTCGTCCGGGTCGAAGGGGATCAGGTCCGCGACGCCCTCGCCCACCCCGACGAACTTCACCGGAATGGCCAGCTCGCGCTCGATCGCGACCACGATGCCACCGCGGGCCGTGCCGTCGAGCTTGGTGAGCACGATGCCCGTCACCGCAGCGGCGGCGAGGAACTCGCGCGCCTGGGTCAGTGCGTTCTGACCCGTGGTCGCGTCGAGCACCATGAAGGTCTCGACGACCTGGCCCGGTGCCCGGTCCGCGACGCGGCGGACCTTGGCGAGCTCGTCGAGCAGGTTAGTGCTGTTCGCGCGTCGCCCGGCGGTGTCGGCGAGCACGAGGTCGGCGCCGCGCGCGCTGGCCCGACCGAGCGCGTCGTGGATCACCGAGCCGGGGTCGGCACCCTCGCCGGCGCGAACGACGTCCGCGCCCGTGCGCTCGGCCCAGGTGGCGAGCTGCTCGGCGGCCGCCGCACGGAACGTGTCGCCGGCCGCGAGCACGACGCGCCGGCCCGCGGCGATCTCGCGGTGGGCCAACTTGCCGATCGTCGTGGTCTTGCCGACGCCGTTCACGCCCACGAACAACCAGACCGCGACCCGGTCGGGCTCGGCCTCGGTCGTGACGTGGCGCTCGGCGACCATCGAGTCGCGAAGCAACCGGCGAACCGTCGTCGCGACGCCGTCGGGCGCACCGTCGCGTCGCAGCGCCTCGAGCACCGCGCCGGTCGTCGCGACGCCGACGTCACTGCGCAAGAGCACTTCTTCGACCACGTCGAGCTGCTCGTCGGTGATCGCGCCCGTCGCCGTGAGGGACCGTACCCGATCAAAGACGCCCCGCGACGCGCCGAGTCGCGAACTCAGTGTGGGCTCCTCGTTGAGCTCGGGCCGCTGGGCGATCTCGGTGACCAGTACCTCGGGCAACGGCGCCACGCGCGCCGGCGCGATGGCCGCGCGACTGCGACCGCGACGCGCGAGCGCGACGCCGACCAGTGCCACGAGGACCACGACGACGAGCACCGACGCGAGAACCATCACCGAGCCGATCACGACACCACCTCGCGGGTCACGCGCTGACTGACGACCTTGGACGACGCGCCGGGCACCATGGTCACACCGTAGAGGGCGTCGGCCGACTCCATCGTTCGCTTCTGGTGGGTCACGATCAGCAGCTGGGCCTCGTCGCGGAACTCGTCCACCAGGCTCAAGAACCGCTGGAGGTTCACGTCGTCGAGCGCGGCCTCGACCTCGTCCATCATGTAGAAGGGCGAGGGCCGCGAGCGAAAGACCGCGAAGAGGAACGCGAGCGCGGCCATCGAACGCTCCCCGCCCGACAGCAGCGAGATGCGTCGCACGTTGCGCCCCATCGGGCGCACCTCGATCTCGACACCGGTGTTGAGCGGGTCGTCGGGCTCGGTGAGCAGCAACCGGCCCTGGCCCCCCGGGAAGAGCATGCCGATGAGGTTGGCGAAGTGGTCATTCACGTCGGCCACCGCGGTCGAGAAGGTCTGCATGATCTCCTCGTCGAGCGCGCGCAGGACCTCTTGGAGCTCACGGCGCGCGCCACGGACGTCGGCCACCTGGGTGTCGAGCTCCTGGTATCGAACCTCGAGCTCGCTGAGCTCTTCGAGGGCGAGTGGATTGATCGGGCCGAGGGAGGTCATGCGCGCCTCGAGCTCGCCCACGCGCTGCTCGAGCGAGGCCCCCTCGGGCAGGTCGAGGTCGTCGACGACGCCGACCTCGGACGGCTCGACGCCGAGGTCGCGCCGGATGGCCTCGTGCAGCGTCGAGCGCTTCACGGCGAGCTCAGCCTGTTCGACCTCGAGTCGGCGGCGCTCGTCGAGCATTGTCGAGAGCCGCACGTCCATCGCCTGGCGGGCCAGGCGGATCGCCTCGAGACGCTCGGCGCTCGCGCGCGACGCCTCGAGCTGCTCGCGGTACGTCGAGTCCATCGCCTCTTGGGCCGCGGCCACGTCGTGACTCGCCCCCTCGACGAGCAGCGCCAGCCGGTCGAGCACGCCCAGGTCGAACTCCAGCCGCTCGCGACGCGCCGTCGCGGCCTGGCGTTCAGCGGCGTGGCCCGCGAGCCGTCGCTCGATCTCGGTTCGTCGAGCGGCGATGAGTCGTCGGCGCTCGGCGAACTCCGCCTCACGGCGCGCGACCGCGGTCGCGGCCGCGTCGATGGCGCGCTGCGCCTCGTCGAGGGCGGCGTGGGCGCCGGCGCGCGCGCGCTGGCGCTCGGCGGCGTCACGAACGGCGCGCTCGAGGTCGGGCAGGGCCGCCTCGACGACCTCGTGCTCGGCGACGAGCTTGGACCGCTCCTCGTCGAGCGCGGCCGACTCGCGGACCAAGGTGGCGAGCGCGGCCGCGTACTCGCTCAGCCGCTCGTGCGCGCGCTCGATGTCACGGCGCAGCGCGACGGTGGCGGCGTCGGCGGCGCTCGCGGCCGCGGTCGCGTCGGTCAAGGACCTGCGCGCGCGCACCGCCGCCTCGGTCGCCGCCGTCGCGGCCGCTCGAAGCGTGGGCAGGGCCGCCGCGGCCTGGGCGGCAGCCTCGGCGGCGGCGTCCACGGCGGCCCGGGTGACGACGGCGCGGCCCGAAGCGACCCGCCAGCCCGACGCGGCGAACCGGTCACCGTCGGCGGTGACAATCACCAGGTCGGGGTGAGCAATCGCGAGGTCGATGCCGGTCTCCCAGTCCGGGGCGACGAAGGCCCGCGCGAAGAGCGCGTCGAGCACCGTGGTGACGTGTTCGGGCGCGCCACGGCGCGCACGCACCAGGTCCCGTACCCGCCGGGCCCGGCCCGGCGCCGGCGGGACCTCCACGTGGGTCTCGCCCGCGGCGAGTACGAGGCCGGCCCCGCCCGCGCGGCGAAGCACCTCGAGCGCGGCGCGCGCGGACTGGCGGCCATCGACCACCATCGCGCCCACGGAGGCACCCGCCGCGGACTCGACCGCTCGTTCGGCACCCGCCTCGACGTCCACCAGGTCGAGGAACGAGCCGAGCACCCCGTCGAGGTCGCCCAGGATGTCTCGACCGCCCGAGCCCGAGAGCTCCTCAAGGGCACGCGCGAGCGCCTCGGCTCGCGCCTGGGTTCGCGCGGCGACGTCGGATCCCTCGCGGAGTTGCTCCTCGACCGCGATCCGACGCGCTTCGGCGGCCTCGGCTTCGAAGGTCGCG
Source organism: Actinomycetes bacterium (assembly GCA_021818025.1). GTDB lineage: Bacteria > Actinomycetota > Acidimicrobiia > Acidimicrobiales > RAAP-2 > RAAP-2. The sequence continues at coordinate 59,973 of JAKAFH010000001.1, forward strand.
GCCTCGCGCGCCTCGCGCGCCGCGTGCGCGTCGGCGTTGGCGACGTCGAGTGCGGCCGTTGCCTGCTCGAGTCGCTCGGTCGTGGCGGCGTGAGCCCGGTCGGTCTCGTCCTGGCGCTCGGTGGTGCGCCGGCGCCGCTCGTCGAGTGAAGCGATCGTGCGAGCGAGCATGGTCGAACGATCGCGTTGGGCACGCAACACGGCCTCGTCGACGTCGGCCGACTCAGTGCCGAAGGTCGCTGCGAAGGTCGCTCGCGCCTCATCGTGGGCGCGGCGCCGTTCGTCGAGCGCCTCGCGCTCGGGGTGCAGCGCGGCCACGTCGCGGTCCAGCACTACCAGGTCCGCGTCCAGCCGAGCCGCGTCGGCCTCGAGGGTGGCGATCACGTTCTCGTCGGCCGAGGCGTCCAGGGCGACGCGCAGGGCGCGCTCGCGCTCGCGAATCACCGAGGTCGTACCACGGGCTCGCTCGGCCAGACCCTGGAGCGCACCGAGCGTTGAAGCCAACAGCTCCTCGCGCCGGCTCGCCATCTCGGCGGCGGTCGCCGTGGCCTGAGCGTCGAGGACGACCATCTCACGACGAACCGTCTCCTCGTCGCGCTTGGCCTCGGCGAGTCCCGCGTCGATCTCGAGCGCGCGTCGGCCGAAGGCTTCGAGGCGCTGGGCGAACAGGGCACGGCGCGCGTCGCGCAGCTCGCGTTCGACGTCGGCGTAGCTGCGCGCGGAGGCCGCCTGACGCTCTAAGGGACGCATCTGACGGCGAACCTCGCGCACGAGATCGCCCAGGCGCTCGAGGTTCTCCTGGGTCTGGGAGAGCCGTCGCTCGGCGCGCTCCTTGCGGCGCCGATGCTTGAGCACCCCGGCCGCCTCCTCGATCACCGCGCGCCGGTTCTCCGAGCTCGAGTTCAGGATCGAGTCGAGCTGGCCCTGGCCGATGATCATGTGCTGCTGGCGACCGACACCCGAGTCGCCGAGCAACTCTTGGACGTCGAGCAGCCGACAGACGGTGCCGTTGATCGCGTACTCGGAGTCACCGTTTCGAAACAGGGTCCGCGAGATCGTGACCTCAGCCCCGTCCACGGGCAGACGGCCCGAGGCGTTGTCGAGGGTGAGCGACACCTCGGCCCGACCCAGGGCGGCGCGGTTGGCCGTCCCGGCGAAGATGACGTCGTCCATCTTTGCGCTGCGCAGCGCCCGCGTGCTCTGGGCGCCGAGGACCCACGTGACGGCGTCGACGACGTTGGACTTACCCGATCCGTTCGGTCCGACGACCGCGGTCACACCGGGTTCGAACTCCAGCACGGTGTTGTCGGCGAAGGACTTGAAGCCCTTCATGGTCAGTCGCTTTAGAAACACGCGTAGACGCTACCAACCTTCGAGCGCACCGCCGGGCCCTAGGCCTGGCAGTTCGGGCAGTAGAAGGTCGCCCGGCCGCGCACGACGGTGCGCTCGATGAGCCGTCGGCACTGCAAGCACGCCTGGCCCTCGCGACCGTAGACCTGGTGGTAGTTCTGAAAGGTCCCGGGCTTGCCGTCGGGGTCGACGAACTGCTCATCGGTGAGGGTCGAGCCCCCGTACTTGATGGCTTCGGTCAGGACCTCGGTGATCGACCGGTGGAGCCGGCGGATCTCGATCGTGGACAGGGAGTCGGCCGCCCGGTCGTAGCGCAGTCCGGCGGTGAACAGCACCTCGTCGGCGTAGATGTTGCCCAGTCCGGCGATGATCTCCTGATCGGTGAGTACGACCTTCAGCGGCGTGGTGCGGCTGCGCAGGATCGCCGCGAAGCGGTCCCAGCCCAGCTGGTCCTCGAGCGGGTCGATGCCTAGGTGCGCGAGCTCGGGCACGCGCTTACGCAGGCCCAGGCCGTCGCCACCCATGGCGAGGCGGGCGAACTTGGAGATCTCGACGCTCGCGCCGTCCTCGGGTGGCTGGGACACGAAGAGCTCGCCGAAGGTGCGCGGGTCGACGTAGCGCAACTCGCCCGCGGGGCTGAGGGTGAAGTCGACGTGGGTGTGCTTGGGCTTGGGGACCTTCGGGTTCTTCGCGCGCAGCAGTTGACCCGACATGCCCAGGTGCACAACCAGGTGGTGGCCGTTGTCCAGGGCGAAGACGAGGTACTTGCCCAATCGCTCGGCCGACTTCACGGTTCGCCCCTCGATGAGCGCGCGAAAGTCCTTGGCGGACTTGTGGCGGCGAACGACCCGCCCGTTGGTGACCATGGCCGACTTGATCTTCTTGCCAATGAGGTCACGCGCGAGCGAGGCCCGCACGGTCTCCACCTCGGGTAGTTCAGGCATCGCCTCGACCCTCCCACGCCGCGCGCGCGGCCTCGGACTCAGCACTCTTCTTGGACCGGCCGTGGCCGACCCCGCGCGTGGCGCCGTCGACGAGCACCGTCGCCTCGAAGGTCGTGGCGTGCGCTGGCCCGCTGGCACTGGTCGAGTACGTCGGGGTGCCCAGTCCGTTCGCCTCGGCCCACTGGCGCAGCCGGGTCTTGGGGTCCACTTCGTCGGGCTCGCGCGCGGCGTTGGCCACCTCCGCGCCGAGGATCTCCTGGACGAAGTCCCGGGCGACGTCGTAGCCGCGCTCGAGGTAGATCGCCGCCACGACGGCCTCGAAGGCGTCAGCGAGCATCGAGGGGCGCTGCAGTCCGCGGGACTTGATCTCGCCGCGCCCGACGCGCAGGTATCGGGCGAGCTCGAGGCGCGTCGCGGCCTCGGCGAGCGCCTCCTCGTTGACCACGCGCGAGCGCACGAGCGAGCCCGAGCCCTCGTCCAGCGCCGGGTACGCCGTCACGATCAGGTCGGCGATGGCCAGGTCGACCACCGCGTCACCGAGGAACTCGAGACGCTCGTTGGACGCGCACGCGTGCTCCGCGGCGTAACTCGAGTGGGTGAGCGCCACGAGCAGCACTGCGCTGTCATCGCGCAGTCCCAGGCGCTGCGCCAGTGCGTCTCGTGATGAGGGCAACTGGCCAGACTCCGCTAGGAGACTTGTAATTTCGCCGCCACGTACTCGACCGCGTCGCGGACCGAGGCCAGGCCCTCGAGATCCTCGTCGTCGATGTGGAACCCCGCCACCTGTTGGCCGAGGTGCTCCTCGAGCGCCTCGACCAGCTCGATCAGCGCCAGCGAATCGGCACCCAGGTCACTGAAGTTCGCGTCCTCGGAGATGTCGCTCGGCTGCTTCTCGAGAATCTCCGCCAATTCGCGCTGCACCAGTTGCAAGATGGCTGAACGGTCCAGCGGTGGTGGTGCGACGTCCGCGGTCATGGACACTCCTTTGCCTCGACGTCAACACTACTTATTTCGTGACCGCCGGTAGGGAGTTCGTCGCCCTAATCAGGTCGGATCGCGGTCCTCAGGCGGTTGACGACCTGGGCGGCATCCATCTCGGCGGCCACGCGCAGCGCGTTCATGATCGCCGTGGCGTTGGACGAGCCGTGGCTGATCACGCAGATCCCCTTGAGTCCGAGCAGCATCGCGCCACCCTGGTTCTCAGGCGTCAGGGACGCCACGATCGGCATCAGGTGCGGCAAGAGCGCATTGCCCGCCGCGCGGGTCTCGTCGTCGGTGCCAAAGACCCCGAGCATCGTCGAGAAGACGAACTTGAGCGCTCCCTCGAGGGTCTTGAGGGCCACGTTGCCCGTGAATCCGTCGGTGACCACGACGTCCACCGGGCAGGGTATGAGGTCGCGGCCCTCGACGTTGCCCGCGAATCGCAGTCCCGAGGCCGCGAGCAACTCGTGGGTCGCCTTGACCAGCGGGGTGCCCTTGGAGGACTCCTCGCCGATCGAGAGCAGCCCGATGGAGGGGTCGGTGGTGCCGAATCGGGCGGCGGCGAAGGTCGCGCCCATCGTCGCGAACTGCACGAGCATCTCGGGCGTGCACTCGGCGTTGGCACCGGCGTCGACGAACACCGAGGGGCTCGTGCCGGGATTGGGCAGCGGAATCGCGATGCAGGGCCGAATGACCCCGGGCAGCCGGCCCATGCGCAGCAGTGCGGCGGCCATCGTCGCACCGGTGTTCCCGGCCGAGACCATGGCGCTCGCCTTGCCGTCGCGCACCAGTTCGGCGGCGCGCACCAGCGACGAGTCCTTCTTGGTCCGCACGCTCGCGGCCGGGTCGTCGTCCATGGCGATCACTTCGGAACAGGCGACGACCTCGAGACCCATCGGGTCCCCCACTAGCTCGGGAACCCCGACGAGCGTGACGCTCAGTCCCAACTCGTCAACGGCGCGGCGCGCCCCGGCCACAATCTCGGCCGGCGCGTAATCGCCGCCCATCGCGTCCAATGCGATGGGCAGCGTCAACTCAGTTGACCTCGACGGCGACTCGACCCTTGTACCAACCGCAGTTCGGGCACACGACGTGGGGCAACTTGGCGGTGGCGCACTGGGGGCACACGCTGCGAGCCGGGCGCTCGAGGCGCCAGTTGGCCGCCTGGCGGCTCCGGCTCTTGGCCTTGCTTGTCTTCCTCTTCGGTACAGCCATCGATCATCTCTTTCGCTTCGAGCGGCCGAGTCGTCACTCGGGGTTCGATTCGTCGGACTCGTCCGCGAATCGAAGTCCGTCAAGTGTAGCCCAGCGCGCGTCTGACGGCGCGCGGCAGTCGCACGTGGCCTCGTTGCGGTCGATTCCGCAGTACGGGCACAGGCCCTGGCAGTCGGGCCGGCAGGTCGGGGCGAGCGGCAGGTCAAGGAAGACCGCGTCGTGCACCAGCGGGGCCAGGTCGACCTCGTCGTGCTCGTAGAGGTAGGCCAGATCGTCCTCGGGACCGCGCTCGAGCACGAAGCGCTCGTCGACCTTGACACTGACCTCGCCGTCGATGGGCTTGGAACAGCGACGACAGACCCCGAACCACGGCGCATGGACCTCACCGCGGGCCCGCAGCCCCCCACTGAAGCTCTCCAAGCGCAGGTTCACCCGCACGCTCGCCTCGGGCGCGACGTCGGTCTCGCCGGGGCTGCGAGGTTCGAACTCGCGTGGCTCGTCAAAGGGCGCCTCGAAGGCGACCGACATGGTCGAGGGGCTGTTGCGGACCAGTTGGGCGATCGCGACGAGGTAGGGCGAGGCCACGGCCCTAGAAGGCGTCCTGGTCAAAGAAGGACGAGTCAGCCGGTGGCGCCTCGTGGGACGCCGGCGGCGCTTCGGGGCTGAGGAAGTCGTTCTCGCTCGGGCGCGCGTCGAGCAACGAGGTTGGCAGGCCCTGGGAGTTCAGGCGCTCGCGGCCCGACCGGGTGGTCTTGAGCAGCCGCTCGAGCACGATCTCGAAGTTGCCGAGCTTGCCGTCGATGAAGTCCTCGGACTGGTTGATCATCTGGCGCGCCTGGGCCTGGGCCTGGGCGATGATCTCGTCGGCCTTCAGCCGGGACTGGCGCACGATCTCGGTCTTGTCCACCATCCGCGCGGCTTCGGCGCGCACCTGGTCCATCAGCTGCTGGGCCTTGTGCATCTCGGCGGCCATCAGCTCCTCGCGGTCGCGCAGGGCCCATCGCGCCTCGCGGATCTCGTCGGGCAGGTCGCGCAAGGCGTCGTCGAGGAGTCCGAGGACTTCCTCGCGAGCGATGAGCGCCGAATTGGACAACGGCATCTGTTTCGCCGAGCTGATCAGGTCTATCAGTTGTCGTAGGTCGGCCTCGATGTCGCGGCGCGCGTGCCGGGCCGACTCGGCTGGAAACTCGTCGGGGTCGTACCCGTCAAATGACGTCACCGCGGGCCCTCCATTTTCGTCTTGAGCCGGGCCGCCACGCAGGTCGGCACGAAGGCGTCGACGTTGCCGCCGTAGCGGGCCACCTCGCGCAGCAGTCGCGACGCGATGAAGGAATGGTTCGAACTGGTCGGGATGAACAGGGTCTCCACGCCCGACAGCGACCGGTTCATCTGGGCCATCTGCAGCTCGCTCTCGAAGTCCGACACGGCGCGCAACCCCTTCACGATTGCCGTCGCCTCGACGTCTTTAGCCACGTTAACCAGGAGTGTCGCTATCGAGACGATGCGCACCGACTTGATGTGCGCACAGCTCTCGGCGATCATCTCGCGCCGCTCGTCCAGGTCGAACAACGGCTCGGACTTCTGGGGATTGCGAATCGCGGCCACGACGATCTCGTCGAAGATGTGCGAGGCACGCTCGACGATCTCCAGGTGTCCATTGTGGAACGGGTCGAAGGATCCCGGGATGAGACCGACTGTCATGGCGCCCCTCGCTCGTCCGGTTCCAACATCGTCACGAGCGTAGTGCCGTAGTGCTTGGTCTTGGTGACTGCCCACCCCGCAGGGGCATCGGCGTAGCGGTCGTTCTCGATGATCACGCGCTGCGCGGCGAGGCCCGCGAGCAGGGCCGCCACGTCGAGCGGACCGTAGGGCGGGTCGGCCACGATCAGGTCAAAGGGGTGCGGGGGCCGCCAGCCAGGCAGCGTCGCGCGCACGAAGTGGGCCTCACCGGCGAGGCCGAGCGGCGCCAGGTTGGCGCGAGCCGCGTTCAGGCACTCGGGGTCGGCGTCGACGAAGTAGACCTCGGCGGCCCCTCGCGACAGGGCCTCGATCCCCATCGCCCCGGATCCGCAGTACAGGTCCGCCACGACGAGCCCGCTGAGTCCACCGCGGCTCTCGAGCATGGAGAAGATCGCCTCGCGGGCGTAGTCCGTCGTCGGGCGCACCGTCGGCGGGAACTTGGCTTTGAGCGGCCGACCGCGAGCCACGCCTCCGATTACACGCACCCACTCAGGCTACGTGGTCTCACGACTTGAAGAGGTACTCGGCTTCGTCGGGCTCGACGAAGAGGCGCAGCTCGTCGACGAGGGCCGGCTGGTCGGTCAGGTCCTCGACGACGAGCCGGCCGGCCGCATCGTTCGCCGCGTCGAGGAGATCACCATCCCTCGTCAACGAGGCGAGGCGCAGGTCGCTGGTGCCACGCTGACGAGCCCCGAGGATCGTGCCCTCGCCGCGAAGCGCGAGGTCGACCTCGGCCAGGACGAAGCCGTCCGTCGAGGCCACGAGCGCCTCCAGCCGGGTTTGGCCGTCAGGCGACGGGGCTTCACCGAGCACGTAGCAGTGGCTCGCGAGGTTCGAGCGGCCGACCCGGCCCCGCAGCTGGTGCAGTTGGGCCAGCCCGAATCGCCACGCGTCCTCGATCACGATCACCGTGGCCTCGGGCACATCGACCCCGACCTCGATGACGACGGTCGCGACGAGCACGTCGAGGCGCCCGGCGCGAAAGTCGTTCATCGCCGCTTCCTTGTCTGGACCCTTCATCTGGCCGTGCACCAGCCCGACGCGCAGTCCCGCCAACTCGTTGGCCGACAAGCGCGCGTGCTCCTTGACCGCACTCGCCGCCTCGATCCCCTCGGACTCCTCGACGAGCGGACAGATGACGTAGGCCCGGTGTCCGGCGGCGACCTCGTCGCGCACGCGTAGCCAGCACGCCGCGAGCTCGGTCGCCGAGCGCGCCCAGTGCGTGGTGATCGGCACCCGCCCGCCCGGTAGCTCGTCGAGCACGGATCGCTCCAGGTCCCCAAAGAGCACCATCGCCGCCGTGCGCGGGATCGGGGTGGCCGTCATGACGAGCAGGTCCGGCACGGCGTCGAGTCCGGACTGACCCGAGCCCTTGGCGCGCAGGACCGCGCGCTGCTCGACCCCGAACCGGTGCTGCTCGTCGATGACCACCACGCCCAGGGCCTTGAACGCGACGTCCTCGGTCAACAGGGCGTGCGTGCCCACCACCACGTCGATCTCGCCACGCGCGAGTCGTGCGAGCGCGTCGCGGCGCTCGCTCGCGCGCAGTCGGCCGCTCAACAGCTGCACGACGAGCGGGCGCGTGCCGCCGAGCACCCCGGGATCATCGACGCGCAGGTCCGCCAGGTCCGCGCGGATCGACGCGACGTGCTGCTCGGCCAAGACCTCGGTGGGCACCATCAAGGCGGCCTGTTGGGCGTCGTTGACCGCAACCAGCATCGTGGCCAGGGCGACCATCGTCTTGCCGCTGCCGACGTCACCCTGCAGCAGCCGGTGCATCGGCACCGGCGAAGCGAGGTCGGCCACGATCTCACCGAGCACGCGACGTTGGGCGGCCGTGAGCTGGTAGCGGTGACCGCCGAGGAACCGACTGAGCAGCGACGACGCCGCGTCGCCGGACTCGGGCTCGAGGTCGGCGAGCGAGACGCGGTGCGCGATCCCCGCCGACTCTCGCTCCAGGCGACGCCGTCGCAGGGCGAGCAGCACCTGGAGCCGGAGGAACTCGTCAAAGGCCAGTCGGCGCCGGGCCGGCTCGACGTCGTCGCTCGCGCCGGGCAGGTGGATCCCCCAGAACGCGTCGGTGCGCGAGATCAGTCCGTGCTCGGCCAGCACCCAGTGTGGCACGGGATCCAGCAATGGTCCGGCGCGGCGCAGCGACTCGTCGACGAAGCCGCCGAGCTCCCAGCTCGTCAGCCCGGCCTTACCCGACGCCGGGTAGATCGGCACGATCCGCCCGACGCGGCTGGCGTCACGCTCGTCGCCCGACGCGCCCACGATCACGTCGACCACGGGATTGGCCATCTGGCGCCGCGAACGGTAGTCGCCGACCTTGCCGAAGAACAGCGCCTGGGTCCCCACGGGCAGCTGGGTCGCCCGCCACGCCTGGTTGAAGAAGACGACGTCGAGCGCGGCGTCGCCGTCGACCACGGTCACCTCGACCATCGACCGACCCTGGCGTGTCCGGCGCGACCGGACGGCGCTCACGGCGCCGAACACCGCCGCCTCGTCGCCCACGCTCAGGTCCGAGACGTCCACGCGCCGGGTTCGGTCGAGGTAGCGGCGCGGGTAGTGGGTCAAGAGGTCAAGGACGCTCGCCAGTCCGATCGAGCGCAGCGCCGCGGCGCGCTTGGCCCCGACGTGGCGCAACTGCTCAACGGGAACCTCGCCGAGCTGGCGCAGCCGTCGCGGCGCCCGCTCGCTCACTCGAGACCGAAGAAGTACGGGTAGAGCGGCTGACCCCCGTGGTGCACCTCGACGCCCACGAGCGGGTGGGTCTCGCCCACGAACTCGGTGATCTGGCGGGTCACCGCGGGCGTGGACCCCTCGCCCTCGATGATCGTCAAGAGCTCGTGGAACTCGGTGATCATCGAGTTCAAGAGTGCGATGCTCGCCGCTTCGACCGACTCGGCGATGGACCGGACCGCGTCGGCGTCGACCCCGATCCAGTCACCCTCGTGAACGAAGCCGGCGTCGGTGGTGGCGTCGCGCACCGCGCGGGTCACCTGGCCCGAGGCGACGTGCCGAGCGGCGTCGGTCATCGCGGCGACGTTGGTCGCCGCGTCGGCGTTCGGGTCGTAGGCGAGCAGGGCGGCGAACCCGCCCACGATCGAGGTGGTGGGCACGACCGACACCGCGGCGTCCACCAGCGCGTCCACCTGGTTCGCCACCGGCACGATGTTCGAGTTGTTCGGCAACACCACGACTTGGGTCGAGCCCGTCGCCTGGACCGCTTCGACCAGGTCGGCGGTCGACGGATTCATCGATTGGCCGCCAGCCACCAGGGCCCGCACGCCCAGAGATCGGAAGATCCGGCCGATCCCCTCGCCGGCGACGACCGCGACGACGGCCGTCGTCGGTGGCGGCTCGTCGGCCTCGATGGCGGCGGCCGCGGCGTCACGCACCCATCGCTCCTCGAGGACCTGCTCGGCGAGATCGGTCACCCGGATCTCACGTGGTCGTCCCGCATCGAGCGCGGCCTCGATCGACGCACCGATCTCGTCGGTGTGGATGTGGCAGTTGTAGAGCCCGTCGCCGCCCACGATGACGATGGAGTCGCCGAGGCCCGACCACACGTCGCGAAAGGCCCGCATCGCCTCGTCCTCGGCCTCGAGCAGGTACATGACCTCATAACGTGGCGAGCCGTCGGCGTCGGGCATCATGCGCGCCCCGGTGACGTCATGCACGTCGAGCGAGTCGGCCGAGGGCGGCACGGGCAGCGCGTCGTTGCTCACGATGTGACAGAGCGCGTCAAAGAAGAGCAGCAATCCGGTGCCCCCGGAGTCGACGACGCCGGCTTGCTTCAGCACGGGCAGCTGCTCGGGCGTGTGGGCGAGGGCCTCGCGCGCCCGGTCCCGCGCGCCACGCACGACCTTGGAGAGCGACGCCGACGCGGCGTTCGCCCCCTGGGCGGCCGCGCGGGCGACCGACAGTATGGTGCCCTCCACGGGCCGCACGACCGCCTGGCGGGCCAGGACGTCGGCGTGACTGAGCGACTCAGCGAGCAGGGCGGGCGTGATCACCGCCACGGACTTGAACTTCTCGACGAGGCCCCGCAGCAGCTGGGACAAGATGACCCCGGAGTTGCCGCGCGCTCCCATCAGCGAGCCGCGGGCGATCGCCGTGCACACTTCGTCCATCGAGGCGTCGTCGGCCAACGGGCCAAAGGCGTCGACCACCGACTCGACCGTGAGGGCCATGTTCGTACCGGTGTCGCCGTCGGGAACGGGAAAGACGTTCAGCCGGTTGATGACATCCTTGTGCGAGCGAAGCAGTCCCGCGAAGGTGGTCATCGCGGCGCGCAGGTCTTGCGCCGACAGTTTCGTGCGGGACGTCATCGCTAGCGATGCTACAATGGCTCTTCGGTTTTCACTCGCGGCCGTCGGCGCCGCGAATGCGTAAGGAGAAAGTTCACCATGGCGTCAGTCTGCGAGATTTGCGGCAAGAAGCCGTCCTTTGGCATGAACGTCTCGCACTCGCACCGTCGCACCAAGCGCCGCTGGAATCCGAACATCCAGCGCGTGCGCGCACTGGTCGGCGGGACCCCGAAGCGGCTCAACGTGTGCACGGGTTGCCTGCGCGCCGGCAAGGTCACCAAGCCGACCCGCCGCGTCACCAACGCCTGATCACAGGCTGTGCTGCCAGCCTCGGCGCTCGAGGTGGGCACCCCGGAGCCCCCGTGTCGCCCGATCGGCGACGATCCGACCAATCGCGAGCGGCGCCGCCAGGCCCCGGCTGTGGAAGATCAAGTCGAGCCGCGCGGGAGCATCGGTGACGATGAGCAACTCGTAGTCCTCGCCACCACTGAGCGCCTCCTCGGCCGTCGCACCCTCGGCGGCGGGCACGTCGTCCAGTTCGAAGCCGACGGCGCTCGCGTCGCATAGGCGATGCAGGTCCAGCGCCAGTCCGTCGCTGACGTCCATCATCGCGTGCACCGCCGCGCTGCGCGCCGCCACGCCCTCGGCCAGGCGCGGCCAGGGCCGACGATGGGCGACGACCAGCGGGTGGTCGAGCCCCGCACCGGTTCGGCGCAGGCGAAGGCCGGCGGCCGAGCGACCGAGGGGCCCGGTGATCAGGATCTGGTCCCCCGGCTGGGCGCCGCTGCGCAAGACGGCCCCCTTGCCGGGGCACTCGCCCAGCACGGTGACGGCGACCGCCACGTCTCGTCCGACGCTGAGATCGCCACCCACGATCGGGCAGTCCGTCGCACTGGCCGCGTCGGCGATGCCGCGATGCAACTCCTCGAGGTCGGTGCCCGGTGGTGCGGTCACCGCGACCACGATGGCCCGGGCGCGCGCGCCCATGGCCGCGAGATCCGAGACTGCGGCGGCGACAGCTTTGAATCCGAGGTCCTCGAGTGGGAAGAGCGTGGCGTCCAGGTGGACGCCCCAGACCGCGGTGTCGGTGCTCACGAGCGTCTGACCAACGAAGGGCGCCAGGACTGCCGCGTCGTCGCCGACGTGGACCTCGCCAACGGGCGTGTTGCGTCGACCCACGATGGCAGCGATACGCTCCAAGATGTCGTCTTCGCGGCGTACGGGTTCCCCTAGGGGAACACCGGGTGGGCCGTCCGTCGCGTTCACGACACCGAGACGTTGTCGAGTGGCAACGGAGAGACTACGGAGGGCCTCACGTGTCGTACCCCACCCGCAACCAGCAACTCATCGACTGGGTTGAGAAGGTCGCCGCACTCACCACACCCGATCGTATCCATTGGTGCGATGGATCAGCCGAGGAATACGACGCGCTGTGCCAGTTGCTCGTCGACAACGGCACCTTCACCAAGCTCGCTGACGCCAAGCGACCAAATAGCTACTACGCCGTCTCGGACCCGGGTGACGTCGCGCGCGTCGAGGACCGGACCTTCATCTGCTCCACGCTCGAGTCCGACGCCGGTCCGACCAACAACTGGCGCGAACCCGGCGAGATGCGCGAAACACTCGACGGCCTCTTCGCTGGATCGATGCGCGGGCGCACCATGTACGTCGTGCCGTTCTCGATGGGGCCGCTCGGCTCCACGATCGCTCACATTGGCGTCGAGATCACCGACTCGGCCTACGTGGCGGTCTCGATGCGCATCATGACGCGCATGGGCGCGGGCGCGCTCGAGGTGATGGGCGAGCACGGCACCTTCGTACCGTGCCTGCACTCGGTCGGCATGCCGCTCGCTGAGGGCCAGGCCGACGTCGCGTGGCCGTGCGACGCTGACAACAAGTACATCGTGCACTTCCCCGACACGCGCGAGATCATCTCCTACGGATCGGGCTACGGCGGAAACGCGCTGCTGGGCAAGAAGTGCTTCGCGCTGCGCATCGCGTCGGTGATGGCGCGCGACGACGGCTGGCTCGCCGAGCACATGCTGATCTTGAAGCTGACCAACCCCGCGGGCGAGACCCGTTACGTGACCGGCGCGTTCCCGAGCGCCTGTGGCAAGACGAACCTCGCGATGCTCGTGCCGACCCTGCCTGGCTGGAAGGTTGAGACCATCGGCGACGACATCTGCTGGATGAAGCCGGGTCCCGACGGGCGACTCTACGCGATCAACCCCGAAGCGGGCTTCTTCGGCGTGGCGCCGGGCACCAACTACGAGACCAATCCCAACGCGATGTACTCGGTGGAGGCCAACACCATCTTCACCAACACCGCCCTCACCGACGACGGCGACGTCTGGTGGGAGGGCATGGGCGAACCGCCGGCCCACCTCACCGACTGGCGCGGTCAGTCCTGGACGCCCGAGGCGGGTACCCCGGCCGCGCATCCCAACTCGCGATTCACCGCGCCGGCCGCCCAGGACCCGGCCATCGCGCCCGAGTGGCAGGACCCCGCGGGCGTGCCGATCGACGCGATCCTCTTCGGTGGGCGTCGAGCCAGCGTCGTGCCGCTCGTGTTCCAGTCCCGCGACTGGGCCCACGGCGTGTTCCTCGGCTCGATCATGGCCTCCGAGACGACCGCGGCCGCCACGGGCGCCGTCGGGAACCTTCGTCGTGACCCCTTCGCGATGCTGCCGTTCTGTGGCTACAACATGGCTGACTACTTCTCGCACTGGCTCACGTTCGCCGACCGGTTCGACGAGTCCAAGCTGCCCAAGATCTTCTACGTCAACTGGTTCCGCAAGGCCGACGACGGCCACTGGCTGTGGCCCGGCTACGGCGAGAACAGCCGCGTGCTCGAGTGGGTGTTCGAGCGCACCGCGGGTCGCGGCGAAGCCGTGGAGACGCCGATCGGCGCCGTGCCGGCGCCCGGGGCACTCAACCTCGACGGGCTCAACGTGTCCGAGGCCGACCTCGCGCTACTGCTCTCGGTCAACGCGGAGGAGTGGCGCAAGGAGGTGCCGCTGATCCGCCAGCACTTCGCGCAGTTCGCGGACCGACTGCCAGCCGCCCTGCTTGAGCAGGTCGACGATCTCGAGCGCCGACTGAACTAGCACCCGAGCCCCGCGTTACAGCGCGGAAGACCTGCGCCGAGCGCCGCGTCGCTACGACAGTCGTCGTCTCAACGACCGGCGTAGCGACGCCCGACGCCGTAGACGAGCGCGCCCACGGCGGCGATCACGGCGATGAACCGATCGCCCGACACGAAGGCGAGCGAGATCCCGACCGGCAGCACCGCGCCGATCACCCAGGCGAGTTGTTGGCGCACCGCGAAGCGGGCGAAGGTCCGACCCTGGGCGCCCGGCGGAACGTGGCGCTGGGTGATGGCGTCGAAGCTGGGCTGAGCGACCGCGGCACAGAGCCCGAACCAGCCGGCGACGATCGCCTGACCGACGAAGGTGGGATAGTTGCTCGCCACCGCCGCCCCGAGAGCCGTCGCGAGCAGCGCGAGCGCCAGCAGTGTTGACTCGCGCATGGCGTTGCGCGCCCGGGTGACCAGGCCCAGTCCGACGAGGGCGCCGACGGCACTCATGGCGAGGGCGAACGCGAACCACCCCAGCCCCGCGTGTGCGCGACGAAGTCCGAAGGCGAGCAGGAACGTCGCGAAGCCCACCGTGAAGCGCATCAGCGCGGCGGCACCGAGACCCCACGACACCTCCACGTCGCCGAGCGGATTGAGGGCGTGGCGATCCCGTTCGGCCTGGGACATCTTGGTGAAGTCCTCGCGCACGATCCGTGCGGGGCGCTGCAGTCGCATGCTCACGGCCGTCGCCCCGACGTAGACGATCGACGCCGCGACGAGCACCGCCGGCGCACCAATCCCCTTCAAGAGCGCCGCCGCCACGGTGCCCGCGAGCAGTCCCGCGATCGTCCCGAGCAGGGTGAGCTGGGCGTTGAACCCGGCGAACCCGGCAGCCTCGCCCCCGGCGTCACTCGGCCACCCCGCGTTGCCGACCGACGATCCGTGTTCGCTGAACTGATCGGTACGGGCCATCTCGGGCACGAGGGTCCCGCGCGTCACGACGTAGAGCTTGGACGAGATGAGTACGAGGAACGCCTCGGGGTAGAGCCACAACGAATTGAGGTGCTGGCTCATCGTCCAGCACAGCACGGCGCGCGCGCCCGCCGAGAGCGCGACGAGCACGCGTCGCCCGTAGGGCGAACGGTCGATCAGCGGGCCGAGCAACGGCGAGACCACCGCGAAGGGCGCGATCGTGATCAGCAGGTACGCGAGCACCTTGCCCTTGGCCTCGGTGGGCGACACCGAGAAGAACAGCGAACCGGCGAGCGAGACCGTGACGAAAGTGTCGCCCGCCATCATCGCCACGTGCACGAGGGCCAAACGCCCGAAGGCGGTGCGCTGATCGAAGAGATCCTGGGTCGACGCCCACGCCAGCGAACCCAGTCCTCGATGACCCACGACTACGTAGCGTAGGTGATCGGTCCTCGAGCCCGAGGCGTCAGTTCGAGAAGCAGGCCCGTCGGTAGACGACGTCGGGCAGGTCGCCGGGATGGCAGTACGTCGCGCGCGACGCGAAGCGCCACGCGTTGGCCACGACGTCAAAGTGCATGAGTTCGGTCACGCTCACACGCATCGGCCCCGCCATGATCGTCGCCCACAGGTAGGCCCACGAGCCCTCGCAGCCGTAGGCAGCGACGCCACCGGTCGGCGCGAGGTGCTGCACCGGGGCGCTCACCGACGCCGCCGTGCACGAGGCCGCACTGGGTGCTGACTCAGCGGTGGCTGAGGCGTTCGCCACGGTCCAGCCCAGCCCGGCGGCGACCGCCGCCGCGATCACGATCCGCGCGATCGACACCACGTCAGGCTCGGTTCACAGGTCCTGCGCGTCACCGCTCAGGATGGCCGACTGGAACAGCGTCACCATGGTGAAATCCCAATCCTCCTGCTCGATGGGCGACGACGTGACGTCATCGAGCACCCGCCCGAAGACGATCGCCTGCACCATGACCGCGAGCGACCACGCGGACACGTCCTTGCGGACGAAGCCGCGGTCCTGGCCCATTACCATCACATCGCGCAACTCGGCCGTGAGTCGCGACTCGGTGGCGCCGATGAGTTCGCCGAGCTCCGGTCGGGTTAGTGCGGCCGCCACGATGCGCGCGCGCATGGCGCGACTGCGACGACGGTCCTCACCCGCCGACAGCATGCCGATCAAAGGTTGGACCCGCAGCAAGAACTCGTCGAAGTCGGCCGATTCCTCGCTCGCGTGTGACAATTCGTCGATGTCGTGCTGGACCAATTCGCTGAACAACTCGTTATAGGCTGCGTCAATCACGCCCTCGCGCGATCCGAAATGGTGGTAAACGGAACCGTAATTGACGCCCGTCGCATCGCAGATTTCCGGAATTCGAATGAGCGACTCATCGCCGCTCCATAGACGAGATATCACCTCGTCGATCACCGCCTTCATGACGGGAATCGATCGACTTTGTTTGGCCACCTTCTAATTCTACCGTGCGCTATGGTCAATTGACTTTGTGAATTTCCTTTGAGTCCTCGACGGTGGGGCCGGATTGGGTCGCGCACCGGCGCCGGTAGTGTTCTTCCAACGACGTTGTCCATGTTTCGAGGAGCTGTTGTGCCGAAAACGACCCGTTTGGAACCCGAGATAATCCGGGTTGGCGTGGTGATCGTCCTCGGGGCAATTATGTCCATCCTCGACACCACCATCGTGGCCGTGGCGCTGCACACCCTCAGCCACGATTTTCGCGTCGACGTTTCGACGATTCAGTGGGTCACCACCGGATATCTGCTCGCCCTCGCCGTCGTGATCCCCGTTTCGGGTTGGGCGATCCATCGGATCGGTGCCAAGCCCGTGTACATGATCTCGCTCGTGTTCTTCATCACCGGCTCGGCACTGAGCGGTCTCGCCTGGTCGGCTACGAGCTTGATCCTCTTTCGCGTTCTTCAGGGGCTCGGTGGTGGGATGATCCTGCCGGTCGGCCAGTCGATCATGGCGCGCACCGCCGGTCCCCAACGGATGGGTCAGGTCATGGGAATCATTGGCGTGCCCCAGCTGCTCGGGCCGATCCTCGGGCCGGTGATCGGGGGCGTGATCATCTCCAACACCTCCTGGCGCTGGATCTTCTTCGTCAACGTGCCGATTGGCCTGGTCGCGCTGGCGCTCGCTCGACGGTCGCTGCCCGAGACGTCGGGCGACCGGGGGCATCGTTTCGACCTCCTGGGCTTCTTGCTCTTGTCACCCGGACTCGCCTTCATCGTGTACGGACTCGCCGAGGTCGGTTCGCGCGGTGGGTTTCACGGGGCCGCGGTCTACGACAGCCTGTTTCTAGGATTCGTGCTCAGCGCATTGTTCGTCCTTCGATCGCTGCGAGCGCCCGAGCCGCTCATCGATCTGCGACTCTTTCGCGATCGGACCTTCGCACTCGCCTCGACCGGAATTTTCCTGGTCGGCGCCACGTTGTACGGCACGATGTTCCTGCTCCCCCTCTACTACCAGATCGTGCGCGGGGACTCCGCCTGGCTCGCCGGACTCATGATGGCGCCGCAGGGGCTCGGCGCGGCAATGTCGATGCGCGCGGGCGGGCTGATGGCCGACCGGCGCGGCCCTCGATCGGTCGTGCCCTTCGGCGTCGTCATCCTCGCCATCGGGACCTTCTTCTACACCCAGGTGACCGCGACGTCCAGCTACTGGCTGCTCGGGATCGCCCTGTTCATCCGTGGACTCGGCATGGGCGCGACCATGATGCCCACCTTCGCCGCTTCGTACTACAACCTCACCCACGAGGATGTGCCCAAGGCGACCTCGGCGACGAACATCCTGCGCCAGGTCGGCGGCTCGCTCGGTGTGGCGGTCTTCGCCGTTGTGCTCCAGACCCAGATCACCCACCACGCCCCAGCGGCAGCACTCGCGATTCAGGCCGGTAGAATCGACGCGAACCTCAGCCAGCTCCAAGCAGTGGCGGCCGCGTTCGCCCACTCGTTCTGGTGGTCGTTCGCCGTCTCACTGCTGGCGCTCGTCCCCGCCGTTTTCTTGCCGAATCGTGGCCTCGCGGCCAAACGATCGGTGCCCATCGCCGTCGAATCACAACCCGAAAGTCCCGCCTGACATGACAAAGCCCGTACTGCAAGTAATCATCGGATCGACCCGACCGGGCCGCGCCGGCGCGCCCATCGCTACATGGTTCTACGACCTGGCGGTCGCGGACGGCCGCTTCGACGTCGAACTCGTGGACCTCGCCGAGGTCAACCTGCCGATCTTCAACGAGCCCAATCACCCGATCCAGGCAAAGTACGAGTTCGACCACACGAAGCGGTGGTCCGCCACGGTCTCGCGCGGTGACGCGTTCGTGTTCGTCGTGCCCGAGTACAACCACAGCTTCAACGCCGCCACCAAGAATGCGCTGGACTACTTGCACAACGAGTGGCGATACAAGCCGGTGGGCATCGTGAGCTACGGCGGCGCGGTCATGGGAACGCGCTCCGCCCAACACCTCAAGCCCGTCTTCACCGCCCTCAAGCTCGTGCACGCCGGGGACGTCTCGATCCCGCTGGTCACCGTGCCCGTGGTTGACGGGGTGTTCACCGGTAACGACGCCGTGACCAAGTCCGCACAGAACTTGCTCAACGAGCTCGACTTCATCACCCCGGGGCTGATGCAACTCCGAGCCGGACGCTAGTCCTCGACACGCTGCGGACGTCTACGTAGGGCCGGTGGGGATCGAACCCACGACCGAGGGATTATGAGTCCCCTGCTCTAACCACTGAGCTACGGCCCCAGAACTCGTGGCGCAGTGCAACGACGCCGCATCAGCAACTTACCGAATTCCACCCACCGACCAGCGAACTACTCAGACGTCGCGACGGCGGTGGAGCCACGCAACAGGAGCTCCCAGAGCAGGACTCGAACCTGCAACCTAGCGATTAACAGTCGCTTGCTCTGCCAATTGAGCTATCTGGGACCGCACCCGAGGGCAACGCAACACTAGCACCGTAGGACCCTGTCACTGAAGGTCGAACCACGCCTGAAGCCGCTCGGCGTCCGCACTCTCGCGCACGGCGCGCCGGCTTCGCTCAATGCGCTTGGCCATGCCCTGGCGCGTGATCGAGTGCGCTGAGGCCAGGTCCTCGAGCGTGGTCGTTCGAAAGGTGTACTGCCAGAAGTCGTCGAAGTCCGGTCCGCAGATGCGCTTCAGCGCGTCGATGACCCACGGCGGTGCCTCGGGCGGGCCGTCGGCGCCCCGGGCGTCGACGAGCTCGGGCAGCGCCGACTCGTGGAAGCGTCGACGATTGAGCTCGCGACTCATCTGGGTGATCTCGTCGGCGCGCGACAGCGACACGCCGAGGTGCGCTGCAACCTCTCGGCGCGTCGGCGGCCGAGTCCGGGAGCGCTCGAAGCGCTGGAGCGAGACGACGAGTCGCATCTCGCCATCGGTCAAGCCCGCCTGCTGTTGGACGGCCTGGTTCACGAGCTTGGTGATCCAATAGTTCGCGTACGTCGCGAATCGAACGCCCCGGGCCGGATCGAAGCGGCGCAGGGCGTTCACCAGCCCCTCGACGCCGGCGGCCTCAAGCTCCTCGTTGCCAAAGCGATAGCCACGCTCGGTGACCCGTGCGCGCACGAGTCCACACGTCGCTCGAAGCAGCGTCGACTCCGCTTCTTGACCGGCCTGGCGCTGTCGCAGGAGCCGACGCCGCACCGACGGCTCGAGGGGAGACGCGAGCGCTGCTTCGGCTTCGCGACCGCGCACGATGATCGGGTAGAGACTTCGTTCCTCGTCGATGTCGAGGGGTTCGGTCATCGAGAGGCCCCCGACGATGCGTCGCGACGGCGTCATGTCAGCTGGGCGGCCAAACGGCCCGCGAGCCACTCGCGAAGCGATGCCTCGGCCGACTCCCCCTGGTCCGACCCGAGCAGGGCCAGGCGCTCCTTGACGTCACGGATCACCGTCACGGCGACCTCGGGCGCCACCGTGCCGCTGCGCAGTTCGCGCTCGAGCTCGTGCAGCGCTACGTCTGAGGCGTGGCGCAGCAGCTGGGCAACCACGGCGGCAATCGCCGCGTCGGTCGGACGCGGACCCGGGTCGTCGACGACGACCTCGCTCAGCACCCGGGCCGCCTCTTCGAGGCCCTGGTGATCGAGTCGCTCGATGACGCTCGAGATCGGCTCGCCCGAGGTCAACGCGCTGAAGGCGTCGCGCTGCACCTCGTGCACGAAATACGCGACGTCAAAGCGCGTCCGCAGGTCGGCAAAGTGCACGCAGAGCCGCAGCGCCTCGATCCCCGGTCGCGGGAGTCGGCCCGCGGCGGGGCGCGGCGGGGCGACGATCGGCGCGATCCGGGTCTCGCCGCGCGCCACGTCGGCCACCCGCGCTCGCAGCATGGCCACGTCGAGTCGAAGTCGATCGGCCACCTGCATCACGTACTGGTCGCGCACGAGCTCGCTCGGGTGTTCGGCGAGCACTTCGATCGCCCGCTCGCCGGCCCGAGCCCGGCCCTCGGGGGTAGCGAAGTCGGCGAGCTCCAAGACGCGCTCGAGACGGAACTGCAGGAACGGGACAGCGTCGGCGACCGATTGGGCGAGTGCCACCGGGTCACGTTGGGCCAACTCGGCCGGGTCCGTGCCGCGGGGCAGGCGCGCGACTGCGACGTCGACCTCGTGCTGGCGCTCCCACTGATACACCGAGGCGGCCGCGCTCTGGCCGGCTTGGTCGGCGTCGTAGGCGAGGACGATTCGCTTCGCGAAGTTGCGCATCGCCCGGAAGTGCTCCTCGCCCAGGGCCGTGCCGCAGGTGGCGACGGCCCGAGGCATCCCGGCGCCAAAGAAGGCGATGACGTCCGTGTAGCCCTCACAGACAATGATCTCGCCGGTTCGGATGACGTCGTCCTTGGCCCAGTTGAGCGCGTAGAGCGTGCGTCGCTTCGAGTAGATCGGCGTCTCGGGACTGTTCTTGTACTTGGCCTGGGGCGTGCCGTCGGGCCGGGTCGCCCCGGGCATGACGCGCCCGCCCATCGCGATCGCCTTGCCGCTCGGGTCAAAGATCGGAAAGATCAGCCGCGCGCGCATCGCGTCTTGCTTGCGCCCGCGCTGGTTGACGAATCCGAGCCCGGTGCCGGTCAGCACCGCCTCGTCGAAGTGCGTGGCGTTGACCAGCGCGTCCCACTGGTCGGGCGCCCAGCCGAGGCGGAACTGGCGAGCGATCTCGCCGCTGATCCCGCGGCTGCGCAGGTAGTCCCGGGCCACCCGGGCGTCCGGGGCCTCGAGCAGGCGGTGGTGATACCAGTCGACGGCGCGCTCCATCGCCTCAAAAAGCCGCTGACGCTCCTTGCGCTCCTTGGACGCGTTGGCGTCCTCGTGCAGCTCGATGCTGGCCCGATCGGCGAGCAGTCGGACGGCGTCGACGAAGTCGAGGTGCATCGTCTCGCGCACCCAGGTGATCTGGTCGCCCGCGACCCGGCAGCCGAAGCAGTAGTACCGCCCCTCCTCGGCGTTCACCGAGAACGACGGCGTCTTCTCGCCGTGAAAGGGGCACAGGCCGGTCCACCGGCGTCCCGTCTTCTTCAGCGCGACCTGCTCGGTGATCAAGGCGACGATGTCGGTCGCGGCGCGCACCGCCGCGATGTCGCTCTCCGAGATAGCCATGGCTAGACGGTACCGCCTCGGCTCCATCCGCCCGCCGCTCCCAGCGACGTCCCTAGACTGCCCCCCGTGACTGACTTCGCCGTAGAAGCCCGATCGATCGTGCGCACCTTCAAGGACGGCACCGTGGTCGCACTCGACGGCGTATCGCTCCAAGTCCCGCGCGGCGAGGTCTTCGGACTGCTCGGGCCCAACGGCTCGGGCAAGACGACCATGGTCCGGATCCTGTCGACCATCCTCGCCCCCGACTCCGGAACGGCCACGGTGAACGGCTTTGACGTCGTACACCAGGCGCGCGACGTTCGTCGCAGCATCGGCCTCGCCGGACAGTACGCCACGGTCGACGAGAACCTGACGGGCTTCGAGAACCTCCGGATGATCGGCCGGCTCAATCACCTCGACCGGGCGACGGTACGGCGCCGGGCCGGCGAGCTCCTCGAGCAGTTCGGGCTGGCCGACGCGGCGACGCGCAACGTGAAGACCTACTCGGGTGGCATGCGGCGGCGACTGGACCTCGCCGCGGCGCTCGTGGCCACGCCCCCGCTGCTCTTCCTCGACGAGCCGACGACGGGTCTGGACCCCCAGAGCCGCCAAGACCTGTGGGCCATCATCGAGCAGCTCGTCGAAGACGGGACGACGGTGCTGTTGACGACCCAGTACCTCGAAGAGGCCGACCGGCTCGCCAAGCAGCTCGTCGTTCTCGACCACGGCCACATCATCGCCCAGGGAACCTCCCACGAGCTCAAGACGCGCCTCGGCGCGACGGTGCTCGCGCTCACCTTCGACTCCATCGACGCCGCGGCCCGGGGAGCCGAACTCCTGCGCGCCGTGGCGGGTGCGGCGCTCAACGTCGACGGGACGATGGTGGAGTACCCCGTCGACGGGGGTCCCGCGGCGGCGGCCGAGGCCCTGCGCCGTCTCGACGGTGCGGGCATCGAGCTCGCGGGACTCGTCGTGCGCGAACCGAGCCTCGACGACGTCTTCTTGAGCCTGACCGGCCATCGCGCCGAAGACGAGACCACCGAGGCGACCACTGTCCGATCGGCGCGCCGATGACCACGACGCAGACCCCTGACAACGACCTGCGCTGGGCGGTGATCGACATCTTGACGATCGCCCGGCGGAACGTGCTCACCCTGATACGTATCCCGATCTCGCTCGTCTTTGCCATCGTGCAGCCCGTGATGTTCGTGCTGTTGTTCCGCTACGTCTTCGGCGGCGCGATCAACCTGCCCCAGGGCCAGTACGTCAACTTCCTCATCCCGGGCATCCTCGTGCAGACGACCATCTTCGGCGCCGTCGGCACGGCCATCGGTCTGGCCGAGGACCTGCAACGGGGCCTCATCGAGCGATTCCGTGCCCTGCCGATGTCGCGCACCGCGGTGCTCGGCGGACGAACGGTGGCCGACCTCGCCCGCAACATCCTCGTGCTCATCGTCATCACCGTCGTCGGCGTCGCCGTCGGGTTCCGACCGCACGGCGGCATCACGCCGTACCTCGAGGCGAGCCTGCTCATGTTGTTCTTCGCCTACGCGATCTCGTGGGGCTTCGCCTTCGTTGGACTCGCCGCGCCCAACTCCGAAACGGCCCAGGCGATGACCTTCCCGATCATCTTTCCGATCACCTTCGCATCCTCGATCTTCGTGCCCGTGCAGTCGATGCCGTCGTGGCTCCAGGACTTCGCGCGCAACCAGCCCGTCTCCCAGGCCGCCAACGCCGTGCGTGGGCTCATGCTTGGCACCCCGACCGGCAACTCCGTGTGGTTGACCATCCTCTGGGGCCTCGGTGCACTCGTCGTGCTCGCGCCCCTCGCCACGATGCGCTATCGACGCGCCGCGTGATGGCGACGGTACTCACGACGAGCGAGTTGCAGACCATCCTGGTCGAGGCGTTTCCGGGCAATCGCGTCCCCACGGTCGAGAGCGTCGCCGACGAGTACGTCCTGGTGAGCATGCCCGTGGACGATCAGCACGGGCGTCCCGGCGGCACCCTCTCGGGCCCGACCATGATGATGCTCGCCGACACGGCCGCCTGGATGGCGATCCTGTCGCGGATCGGCCCGGTCCTGCTCAGTGTGACCACCAGCCTGCACATCGACTTCCTGCGCAAGCCGGCCCTGCGTGACGTGATGGCTCGAGCGCGCGTGCTCAAACTCGGTCGCAAGCTCGCGGTCGTGGACGTCGAGCTCTTCTCGCGCGGCGAGACCGACCTCGTCGCCAAGGCCCAGGTGACCTACGCGCTCCCGTCGGAGCCCGACGGACGCTAGGTCGCTAGGCGACCGCCATGCGGCGGCGTAGTTCCTCGACCAGACCCTCGATCGGCACGCGCGTCTGGGACGTGGTGTCGCGGTCACGCACGGTCACCGCGCGGTCGTCGAGTGAGTCGAAGTCGACCGTGACGCAGAACGGTGTGCCGACCTCGTCTTGGCGACGGTAGCGACGGCCGATCGACTGGGTCACGTCGTAGTCGCACATGAACCACGGCTGCAGCGCCGACAGGACCTCGCGCGAGACGCCCTCAAGCTCGGGCTTCTTGGAGAGTGGCAGGACGGCGACCTGGTAGGGCGCGATGCGCCAGTCGAGGCGAAGCACCGCTCGGGTCTCGCCCTCGACAACGTCCTCCTCGTAGGCGGCGAGCAGGAACGCCATCATCGCCCGGGTCGCGCCGGCGGCCGGCTCGATCACGTAGGGCGTGTACCGCTCGCCGGCCTGCTGGTCGAAGTACTCGAGGCGCACGCCCGAGGCCTTGGCGTGCTGGGTGAGGTCGTAGTCGCCGCGATTGGCGATGCCCTCGAGCTCGTCCCAGCCCCAGGGGTAGAGGAACTCCACGTCGGTCGTGCCGCGCGAGTAGTGCGACAGATCCTCCTTGGCGTGCTCGTGCAGGCGCAGCCGGTTGGCGGGGATACCCAGGTTCGTGTACCACTCGTAGCGCGTCGTGATCCAGTAGCGATACCAGCTGTCGGCCTCGGCCGGCGGAACGAAGTACTCCATCTCCATCTGTTCGAACTCGCGCGTGCGAAAGACGAAGTTCTGCGGGGTGATCTCGTTGCGGAACGACTTGCCGACCTGGGCGATGCCGAACGGGGGCTTGCGCCGCGTCGTCGTGAGCACGTTCATGAAGTTCGTGAACATGCCCTGGGCCGTCTCGGGGCGCAGGTACGCGGTCGCGCCCTCGCCCTCGACGGGTCCGGCCTGGGTCTTGAACATCAGGTTGAAGGCGCGCGCCTCGGTGAACTCGGTGCCCCCGCAGTTCGGGCAGACGCCGTCGATCTTGTCCTCGCGCCAGCGTTCCTTGCAGCGCCGGCAGTCAACGAGCGGGTCGGTGAAGGTCTCCAGGTGGCCCGACGCGGCCCAGACGGCCGGCGGGCCGAGGATCGCCGCGTCGATGCCGACGATATCGTCGCGCAGCTGGACCATCGAGCGCCACCAGGCCTGCTTGACGTTGCGTAGCATGTTGACCCCGAGGGGGCCATAGTCGTAGGTCGAACGGAACCCGCCGTAGATCTCGGCGGACGGGAAGATGAATCCTCGCCGCTTGGCGAGATTGATGACCTTGTCCAACAGATCGGGGTCCAGCGCCGGCGTCGTCATCGTTCCAGGCTACTGGACTACCGCGCGCCGTTCAGCCGGACGATCACCTGGTTGGCGAGGAGCCGACCCGCCGGAGCGAGCCGCACCACACCGTCGCGAACCGAGACGAGGTGGGCGATCTCGTCCAGCGAGTCGAAGGCCTCGAGCGGGACGCCGGTCGTCGTGCGCAGCGCCAGCGACTCGCGCTCGAAGCGTCGCGTGTCCTCGTCGAGGAACTCCTCACCGCCGAGCGGACGCCGGCCATCGCGCAGCATCGCGATGTATCGGTCGGGCGTGCGCACGTTCCACCAGCGATGGCCGTCGCGGTGCGAGTGGGCGGCCGACCCGATGCCCAGGTAGTTGCCCTGCTCCCAGTAGAGGTGGTTGTGGCGGCACTCGTGACCCGGTCGCGCCCAGTTCGAGATCTCCTCCCAGCGATAGCCGACCGCCTCGAGCGTCGCGCTGACGAGGTCGTAGGCGTCGGCGGTCGCATCCTCGTCGGGGTGGCGCGACGGATCGCGCCCGAGCGGGGTCGCCGGCTCGGCCGTGAGCGCGTAGCAGCTGATGTGCGGCGGCGGCGACTCGAGGCCGAGCAAGTCATCGAGGGTCTTGGCCACGTCGTCGATCGTCTCGGCCCTCGAGCCGATGATCAGGTCCATGTTCCACGTGGCAAAGCTCGCCTCGGTCACGGCCCGCGCGACCGCCTCGTGGGCCATCACCCCGTGGCGCCGTCCGAGGTCGGCGAGCACCGCCGGTTGGGTCGACTGGACCCCGAAGGACATCCGGTTGACCCCGCCGGCGCGGTACGCGGCGAGTCGCGCCACGCTCGCGTCCTCGGGATTGCACTCGACCGTCACTTCGGCCCCCTCGACCCGGGGAATCGCGTCGAGGATCGAGAGGAGTTGCTCGGCCGACAGCCGCGACGGCGTACCGCCGCCGAAGAACACCGACGTCGCGGCCGGTATCGAATCGGCGTAGCTCGCGAGCTCGGCCCGCACGGCCCCGACGTAGTCGTCCATCAGGTGGTCGCGATCAGCGTAGGTCGCGAAGGCGCAGTAGTCGCACCGATGCGCACAGAACGGGACGTGGACGTAGACGCCGAACTCGTTCATGGCGCACCCACGGAGCGGGTCTCGGCGAAGCGCGCCAGCGCATCGCGGCGCTCCGCGCCGGCGTCAACCATCGGGGCCCGGTAGCCGGCGCGCACGAGCGTCTCGACGTTCGCGCGCGCGAAGTCGGACTCGCTCAGCGCCGCCAGTTCGGGCACGTAGCGGCGCACGTAGATCCCCCGCGGATCGAACCGCTCGGCCTGTCGCGTCGGGCTGAAGATTCGGTGGAAGGGCGCCGCGTCAGTACCCGAGCCAGCCGTCCACTGCCACCCGTGCTGATTGGACGCCACGTCCCCATCGACTAGACGCCACAAGAACCACGAGGCGCCCCACCGCCAGTCGACGTGGAGATGCTTGACGAGAAACGAGGCGGTGACCATGCGCACCCGATTATGCATCCAGCCCTCAGTCAGCAGTTGGCGCATCCCCGCGTCGACGAGCGGAAAACCCGTCTCACCGCGCGCCCACGAGCGAAACCGCGCCACGGCGGCGCCATCGCGGTCCACGCGCAGGGTCTCCATGCGCGGCTGCAGCGCTCGCCACGCCGACTCGGGTTGGTGAAACAACACGTCCGCGTAGAACTCCCGCCAGCCAAGCTCGGCGCGAAAGGTGTCGCGACCGGCCGTAGGTCCATCGGTCGCCGCAAGCACGGTGCGCGGGTGCAGTGCGCCAACGTGCAGGTACGGACTCAATCGGCTGGTGGCGTCCAGGCCCGGCTGGTCCCGCGTCTCGTGGTAGTCATCGACGCGCACGAGGAACCGGTCCAGCGCCGTGTGGCCGGCCCGCTCCCCCGCGGGGGGCGCCTCGGGCGCGGGCTCGTCGGGCAGATCGGTGAAGTAGACCGGACGGCGACGGGCCGCGAGCTGGACGATCGAGGACGGCTCAACGCCGTCGAGTTCGACCCAGTCGACCTCGGGCGCCGCCGGGGGCACCGCACCACGGTGGGTTTCCCACGACCGTCGAAACGCGCCGAAGACCCGGTAGGGCGCGCCCGATGCCTGACGGACGGTTCCCGGCTCGGCGGCGTAGGGCGAGTCCATCGTGATCAACCGACGACCGGCGGCGCTGAGCGCCTCGGCGACCGCTCGGTCCCGCGCACGCGAGCGCGGCGTCACGTCGGCGCTCGCGTAGACGCACTCGGCGCCGGCTTCGCGTGCGACCTCGGGCACGACGGACCGCGGGTCGCCAATGCGCACGACGAGGCGGCCACCAATTGACTCGCGCAGCGCGGCGACACTCGCCGCGACGTAGGCGGCACGCGTCAAGCCGACGGGCGCCACGATGTCGGGGTCGACGACGAAGAGCGCGATCACCGCACCGGCGCGCGCGGCGGCACAGAGCGCAGGATTATCCGCCAGGCGCAGGTCGCGGCGGAACCAAAAGATGACGGGGTTGGACACGGACTCCTCGATGAACGTGGGCACCTTACTGCGCGCTCGGCGTCGATCGCGCAGCCGTTGCGCTGGTGCTGTTGGCTTGGCGAGCGGCTCAGCGCCCGGCGTCTTTCGGCGGCGCGACGCGCGAGGCGCGGAGCCGTCGGCCAAAGTGCAGCTCGATGGCCTCGTGCGCGAGCGACGCGACCTCCCCCGCTCCTGGCGGGTCCGCTTCGCGCAGCACGGCCGCGAGATCGCCCCCCGTGATGCGGCGCATCAGGGCGAGCGCGTCAGACGACATTGGTCGACCCGATCGGCACTGCGGGCACAGCGCACCGCCGGTGGCAGCGTCAAAGGCCACCAGCGGCTCGGCGCGACCGCAGTTGACACAGGCGTCGAGCACCGGCGCCGAGCCGTCGTAGGCGAGCAGGCGGAAGAAGAAGGACGCGGGCACCAGTCCGGGGTGAAACGTCTCGTCGTCCAGGGCCACCAGCACCCGACGCAGCAGGTCGAAGATTCCCTCGTCGGCCACGTCTTCGGCCGGAATCGCGTTGACGACCTCAACGACCGCGTAGCCGGCCGCGATGCGGTCGTAGTCCGCGCGCAGGGTCGCGTAGCGCTCGCGGTGCACGACGTGGCGCACGATGTAGCGCTCGCCTCGACCCTGGACGAGGTCGACGCCCACGTGCGCCAGCGTTTCGAGTGCCCCGCCGAGACGGCTCGAGGTCTTGCGTGCACCCTTGGCGAGGACGCGCAGCTTGCCGTGGTCCCGGGTCCACAGGACGGCCACCCGATCGGCCTCGCCCGACGTGTACGTGCGTAGCACGATCGCGTCGTCAGCGAGGTCGCTCACCCCTCGTCCTCCTCCTCGTCCTCTTCCTCGTCAACGGGGAACTTCGGCCGGTGCGGCGCGATGCCCACGAATCGATTGAGGGCGAGCCCCGCCCAGATCAAAACCACGAGCACCAGCGGGATCACCAGCGGCGCGATGAGGTTCGATACGCCATTGGCGGCAAGAACCCAGAGGAAGACGTAGAGCGCCACGCCCGCGAGCGCGACCACCCGCGACAGCTTCACTGCTCGAGCCCCCCAAAGCGCCGCTCGCGGCGCTGGTACTCGCCGATGGCCTCGTAGAGATGCTCGCGGCGAAAGTCGGGCCACAGGACCTCGGTGAAGACCAGTTCGCTGTAGGCCATCTCCCAGAGCAGGAAGTTCGAGATGCGAAACTCGCCCGAGGTCCGCACGACGAGGTCCGGGTCGGGGATCTCCGGGTGGTACAGGCGCGTGCGGATCGCCTTCTCGTTGACCGAGCCCGGCGAGACGCCGTCGGCGACGAGGCGCGCGACGGCGTCCACGATCTCGGCCCGGCCGCCGTAGTTGAAGGCGATGTTGAGGGTCATTCTCCGATTCGCGTCGGTCAGCGCGCTCGCCTCGTTCATGCGCTTGAGCACCTGCTTGGGGACCCGCCAGTCCCGACGACCCGAGAAGGTGATCCGCACGCCCTCGTCGTGCAGCTCGTACTGGCGTCGCTCGAGCAGTCCCTTGTTGAAGTTCATGAGAAAGCGCACTTCGTCGACCGGTCGGCGCCAGTTCTCGGTCGAGAAGGCGTAGACGGTCAAAACCGCCACGCCCGCCGCCAGCGCCCCGTACGTGGCGTCGATCAGGGCCTCCTCGCCCGCGGCGTGGCCAGCGGTGCGCGGCAGGTTGCGCTGCTGGGCCCACCGACCGTTCCCGTCCATCACAATGGCGACGTGACGAGGGACGCGACTCCGGTCGAGCCACGCGGGCACCGGGGTGGGGCGAGGATCGGGCACGACAAGAAACTACTTCGTCCCGCGTAAATCCACGCCGACACGTAGAGTTCTACGGTGCGTTCCTTCGACCCCGACGATGAGACGCCCTACGTCGAGCCCGACGCCGACGTCGGTGTCGAGCTCGATGCGGACGTCATTGCCGTAGACGCCGACCGGGCCATCGCGCTGCTCGACCGAATCACCGGCGACCTGCCCAACGGCGGCGAGCAGCGTCCCGGTCAGCGCACGATGGTTCGCCTCGTCGCCGAGGCGTTCACGCGCGGCCAGAACCTCGTCGTCGAGGCCGGCACGGGCGTCGGCAAGTCGCTCGCCTACCTGATCCCCGCCGCCCTCTCGGGCCGGCGCGTCGTGGTTGTCACGGCGACCAAGAACCTGCAGGACCAGCTCGCGACCAAGGACGCGCCAACGGTCGCCGCCCACCTGCCGGGCGTGCGCGTCGCGGTGCTAAAGGGCCGCTCGAACTACTTCTGTCGCAACCGGGCCCACGAGATGGGGGCCGAGCAACTGCGCTTCGACGACGACACCGACGTGCCGCGCACGGTGTCCAACCAGATCCGTCGCGTCGTGCGCTGGTCCAACGAGACCGACACCGGGGACCTCGACGAGCTGACCTTCGACCTCGATCCGCGAACCCGTCGCGCCCTGACCGTGAGCGCCCAGGAGTGCCTCGGGCGCGCGGAGTGCCCCCAGGGCGCGTCGTGCTTCACCGAGCTCGCGCGCGACCGCGCGGCCGCGAGTTCGATCGTCATCGTCAACAACCACCTCTACGCCTCGCACCTCGCGTCGGGCTCGATGCTCCTGCCCAGCCACGACCTCGTGGTCTTTGACGAGGCGCACGAGACCCTCGACGTCTTCGCCGAGCTGCTGGGCACCTCGCTCACCGCCACCCGGATCAGGGCTCTGGCCGGGGTGTCCCAGCCGCTGCTCGGTTCGGCCGCCACGGCGCCCGGCGAACTGGCCCGTCTCGCCGATCGGCTCGACGACGCCCTCGCGCGCCAGGTCGGCGCGGCGCGGATGACGGGACTCGACGAGGACGCCCGCACCGTGCTCGAGCGCGTCGGCGAGCTCGTCACGACCATCGTCGAGGAGCTGCGGGGACTCGCCACGACCGACCTCGCTCACGAGTTCCGGCGCAAGCGCGCCCTCGGACCGGCCATCCACTTGGCCGGCGACCTTCAGCGGCTGCGCCAGACCGACGACGACGAACTCGTGTACCTGGTCGCCCACGAGCGCGAGGTCACCGTCGAGCTGGCCCTCATCGACGTCGGTCCTCGGCTCAACGAGCTGCTGTGGGGGTCGGTGACCGCGGTGCTGACGAGCGCCACCATCCCGGACTCGCTGCCGCGCGCGCTCGGGCTCGGCGATCTCAGCGTCGAGCGCGTGCCGAGCCCGTTCGACTACCCGCACCACGCGCTGCTCTATGTCCCAAACGGCTTTCCTGAGCGCACGGGCGACGGCGCCGAGGCCGCCATCGTCGAAGAGCTCGTGCACCTGATCGAGGCCGCGGGCGGGCGGACCCTCGCGCTCTTCACGAACCGGGCGGTGATGAACCGCGTGGCCGACGCCGTCACCGACCGCGTGTCGACGCCGGTGCTCGTACAGGGCACCCTGTCGCGACAGCGCATCCTCGAGCGCTTCCGCCTCGAGCACGACACCAGCCTCTTCGCGGTAACGAGCTTCTGGCAGGGCGTGGACGTGCCTGGCCACTCGCTCAGCCTCGTCACGATCGACCGGCTCCCGTTCGCGGTGCCGAGCGATCCCCTCGCCGTCGCGCGCCGCGAGCGCGTCGAGCGTCCGTTCTACGAGGTCGACCTGCCGCGCGCCGTCATGCTCCTCGCCCAGGGCGTGGGCCGACTGATCCGCACCGCCGAGGACCGCGGCGTGGTGGCCGTGCTCGACACGAGACTCGCCGAGTCCTCCTACCGGACCCAGTTCTTTCGTCGGCTGCCGCCCATGCGTCGCACCCGGCAGCGGTCCGAGGTCACCGATTTCTTGCGCCACCTGCGCGACGAGGCCGACGCGGCGCCCGTCGAATCATAAATGACTATAATTTCACTAGTAAAACTAGTTTAAGGATTCCCGCGCTCGTGCACCTCGATGTCCTGCTCATTCTCGCCAGCGCCGTCGTGGGCTTGCTCGTGGGCATCACCGGCACCGGTGGCGGCGCGGTGATGACCCCGATGCTCGTCTTGCTCTTCGGTGTCGCGCCGTCCGCGGCGATCGCCTCGGACCTGGTGGCGACGCTGGTCATGCGCCCCGCCGGCGCCCTCGTGCACTGGCGCCGCCACACGGTCCAGCGGCGGGTGGCGGCGTTGCTGTGCGTCGGCTCGGTGCCGTCGGCCTTCCTCGGGACCTTCGTGATGGACCGGATCGGCACCTCGGCGAACGCCGAGCTCGACCTGCGCCACCTGCTCGGCGTCGCCCTGGTCGTCGGGGGCGCGGCGATGTTCGCGCGGCCCTTCCTCGGCGCCGGCGCGTCGAGTGAGTCGGGAACGCTGGTGGTGCGCACCATCCCCACGGTCCTCACCGGCGTGGTCGGTGGGTTCATGGTCGGGCTCACCTCCGTGGGCGCGGGCTCACTCATGATGGCCGCGCTCGTGTTGCTCTACCCGTCGATGAGCGGCTCAGAACTCGTCGGCACGGACCTCGCCCAGTCCGTGCCGCTCGCCTTCGGCGCGACGATGGGTTCGCTGCTGTTTGGCCACGTCGGGCTCGACCTCACCGTCGCCGTGATCATCGGCGCGGTGCCCGCAACCTTCGTCGGCTCGCTCATCTCCTCGCGCAGCGCCAACCGATTCATTCGGCCCCTCATCACCGTCGCGGTGCTGATGAGCGGACTCAAGTACCTCGGCCTGGGTTCGAACGTCCTGGTCTTCGCGCTCGTCGCGGTCGTCGCCCTCGCGCTGGCCAGTCTGCGCCGATCGACGGCCGGCGCGCCTCGCGAGCGCGTGACTCAGTAGCCGAAGCGGTCCAGGGCGTCGTCGCGGCGCTGCCACCCCGGCTCGACTGACACCCGTAGTTCGAGGAAGGTCCCCTCGGGCAGCTGGCGGCGCGCGGCGATGCCGACGTCCTTCAAGAGCTGTCCCCCGCGGCCGATGACCATCCCCTTCTGGCTCTCGCGCTCCACGAGGATCTCGACGGTGATGTGGGGCCACTCGAACTCGGTCACGCGACAGTGGATCGAGTGCGGGAGCTCCTCGCGGGTCTTGCGAACCAACTGCTCGCGCACCAGCTCGGCGACCCACTCGCGCTCGGGCACGTCGGAGACCTCCTCGGGCGGGAAGAGGAACGGCGACTCGGGCATGAGCGACGTGACGAAGTCTCGCAGCTGGTCGACGCCGGCGCCGGTCTTGGCCGACACCGCGAAGTACTCCACGCGAGCCGCCGCGGCCTCTCGCCCGCCCTCGGCGGCAATCTCCTCGACCGCGCGCGTCGCGGCGAGCAGTTGGGCCGCGACCGCTTCGCGCGACGTGCGGTCGACCTTGTTCACGACGACGATGGGCACCGGGCCGTTTCGCCGGGCGACGTCGAGCATCGTCGTGAGTACCGCCCGATCACCGGGCCCGATGGCTCCCCCGGCCTCGATCACCGCGAGGATCACGTCGACGTCGTCGGCGGCTTGGCGGGCCGCGTTGTTCAGACGCCCGCCGAGCGAGGTGCGCGGTCGGTGCAGTCCCGGGGTGTCCACGACGACCACCTGCACGTCGCCCTCGGTGATCACACCGCGAACGGCCCGGCGGGTGGTGTTGGGTGACGCGGCGGTGATGGTCACCTTGGCCCCGACCAGCTCATTGACGAGTGTCGACTTGCCGACGTTGGGCCGGCCCAGGATCGTCGCGAGGCCCGACTTGGTCATCGCGGCTCCACCGGCTCGACGCGAACCTCTTCGATGCGCCGACCGTCCATGCGTACCACCGTGAGGCGGTACTCGTCGGTCTCGAACTGATCGCCCGGTTCGGGCACCCCACCGGCCAGGTCGAGCACGAGTCCCCCGACAGTGTCCCAGCCGTCCTTGGGCAGTGCGAGGTCGTAGTCGACGTTGGCGTCATCGATGTTGAGCCGCCCACTCAGGATGATCCCCGCGTCGATCGACTGGTTGGCCACGTGGAACGTGCGCGGGTCGGACTCGTCGGCGATCTCGCCGACGAGCTCTTCGAGGATGTCTTCGAGGGTCACGATGCCCGCGGTCCCGCCGTATTCGTCAACCACCACGAAGAGGTGGACCCGCGCCCGGCGAATCTCGGTCAGCAGGGCCGCCACCCGCTTGGTCTCGGGCACGAAGTGAGCCACGCCCATGTGGTCACCCACGAGCTCGTCGCCCTGACCCTCAGCCTGCAGCGCGGCCAGGTGTCGAAGGTTGACGATGCCCACCACGTCGTCGACGCCCTCGCCGAGCACGGGCAGGCGCGAGCGGCCGGTGCGGATGGCCAGGTCGAGCGCCTCGCGCACGGTGGCCGAGGTCGCGACGTCGACCATGTCCGGCCGGGGCACCATGACCTCGCGCACGATCGTGTCGCCGAACTCGATGACCGAATGGATGAAGGCCCGCTCGTCGGATTCGATGGCCGCGTCCTCGTGGGCGACGTCGGCCATCGCGAGGACTTCGGACTCGGTCACCCGGTGCGTCGTGGTCGCCGCCCCAAAGAGTCGCATCACGCCATTGGCGATCGAGAGCAAGAAGCGTGAGATCAGCTGGATCGGCCAGAATCGCAGGATCCCACTGACGACGGGCGCGGTCAGCAAGGCGGCCGCGTCGGGGTGCTGGACGGCGAAGTTCTTCGGGATGGCCTCGAAGATCACGAAGATGACCACGACCTCGACGACGGTCGCGACGAAGACGCCGGCCGCGCCGAAGAGGTGGCCGGCCACCACGCCGACCATGGTCGCTGAGACCAGTTGACAGATCAGCACGAGCAGCAGCAGCGGGTTGAGGAACCGTTCGGGTGCCTCGGCCAGTCCCACCAGCGCGCGCGAACCGCGACGACCCTCTTCGCGCAGCGATCGCGCGCGCGACTTGTTCATCCGCACGAGCGATGTCTCGGCCAGCGCGAAGAAGCCCGAGAGCACGAGCAGCACGACGACGCTGGCGATCAGGGCGCTGTCGCCGCCCGTCCAGATCGCACCGATCACGGCCGCTCAGCGCGATAGTGGCGAGCCAGCAGCTCTCGTTCGCGCGACTCCATCCGTTCGGCTTCCTCGTCGAGCTCGTGGTCCCACCCGAGCAGGTGCAGGACGCCGTGGACGACGAGCAGGGCGATCTCGTCGTCGAAGCTGCACTCGTGCTCGACCGCGTTACGCGCGGCCACCGCTGGACAGATGACGATGTCCCCGATCAACTGGGGGATCTCGGGCAACGGCGGGTCGCCCGGGCCGGTGCCGCCGGCGTCGGGCACGCGACCACTCGGCTCGGGCTCGTCGTCGATCGGGAAGCTGAGCACGTCGGTCGGACCGGGCTTGCCCATGAACTGCTGGTTCAAGGTGGCGATCGAGGCCTCGTCGGTAAAGATCAGGGAGAGTTCGGCGAGTCCGCGCACCCCTTCGTCCACCAGGGCGGCGTTGGCCAACTGAACCCACTGGTCCAGGGCGATCGCGAACTCATGCTGTTCGTCGGCGGCGTAGATGTCGATGCTCACGAGGAACGCCGATCATAGGCGGCCACGATGTCGGCGACGATCTTGTGGCGCACGACGTCCCTCGCGGTGAGGTGCACGAAGCTCACCCCGTCCACGCCGGTCAGGATCGATTCGATCTGGTCCATGCCGCTCGTCTTGCCGTTGAGGTCGATCTGGGTGACGTCGCCGGTGACGACGGCCTTGGCGTTGAAGCCGATGCGGGTGAGGAACATCTTCATCTGCTCGGGTGTCGTGTTCTGGGCCTCGTCGAGGATGATGAACGAGTCGTTCAGCGTGCGCCCGCGCATGAAGGCCAGGGGCGCGACCTCGATGGTCCCATTCGCGATGAGGCGCTGGGCGCCCTCGGGTCCGAGCATGTCATAGAGCGCGTCGTAGAGCGGCCGCAGGTACGGGTCGACCTTGGCCATGAGGTCACCCGGCAGGAAGCCGAGCCGCTCGCCGGCCTCGACCGCGGGACGAGTCAGCACGATGCGCTGGACTTGGCGACGGTGCAGCGCGTGCACCGCCGCGGCGACCGCCAGGTAGCTCTTGCCGGTGCCCGCGGGCCCGATGCCAAAGGTGATGATCGAGGCGTCGATGGCGTCGGCGTAGCGCTTCTGACCGGCCGTCGACGGGCGGATGGGCTTGCCCTTGGCGGCGCGAACGACCTCGTGGCCGAGCACTTCGCTAGGGCGCAGGTCGTCGTCGACCATGTCGATCGTGCGCGCGATCTTGGCCGCGTCGAGCGACTGGCCGCTCTCGAGGACGAGCACCAACTCGTCGAAGAGCCGCAGGATCTTTGCGGCGTCGCTCCCGGCAACGGTGATCTCGTTGCCGTGGATGGCGATCTTTGACTCGGGGTAGGACCGCTCGATCTCGCGCAGGTTCTCGTCTCGAGGACCGAGCAACCCCGCCATCAGGCTGGTGTTGCGCACGTACGTAGTCGCGGTCATGGCCTCGTGGGCTGACTCGTCAACCGTCATCCGGGTGGCCACTCCAGTCGACGGCCCCCGAGAACGTGCAGGTGCAGGTGGGCAACGGTCATCTGGGCGTCGCGGCCGACGTTGATCACCAAGCGATAGCCGCTCTCGCGGATTCCCTCGCTCTCGACGACCTGCTGGGCCAGGATCACCATGTCGTCGACCACCCCGCCGTGAGTCGACGCGACCTCGTCGGCGCTCGTGATGTGCTTCTTGGGCACGACCAACACGTGCACCGGCGCCTGGGGCGCGATGTCGTAGAACGCGTACGCCGTCTCACTCTCGGCGACGGGGTTGGACGGGATCTCCTTGGCGATGATCTTGCAGAAGAGACAGTCAGTCATAACTGCTCTCATCATTACCCAAGTCACGCCGCCCGTGGGGCCACGGCCAGTCCGGGGCGTGAAAGGCGAGCAGCGTGGCGGCGGCGACCGCGGCTGTCTCGGCGCGCAGCACCGTCGGGCCCAAGGAGAGGCGGGGATGATCCCGATCCCACTCGCCGTCCTCCCAGCCGCCCTCGGGTCCGATCGCCACGGCCCCGACCGACGCCCAGTGGGCCCCGCCCGCGAAGTCCGCGACGGCGACGCCGCCGGGCACTTCCTGCGGGGTCACGGGTTCGCCGATCGTCGGGTAGTGGACGCGACGAGATTGGGCGCTCGCCTCGGCGGCCAGTCGCCGCCACCGCGCGAGGATCTTCGCGCGCGCCTCGGCGCGAAACCGCACCGCGACGCGCGCACTCAGCAGTGGCACGATGGTGCAGACGCCGAGCTCGGTCGCCTTGATCACCGCCCACTCGCTGCGATCGCCCTTCAGGGGCGCGAGGTACAGCGCGCGTGGCTCGGGCTCGGGTTCGCGGGCGACCGGCGTGACCAGAGCCAGTCCCACGGGCTCCACCCGGGCGATGGCCCAGGCGCCGACGCCATCGGTCACGACCACGTTCTCGCCGGGTGTGGCCCGAAGCACCGACCGCAGGTGGTGGTCGTCGTCGCGTGCGAGCACCGGGGCGCTCGGGTCGCCCACCCGGAACTGGCCCAGCGCCGCCACGCGCGCGAGGAATCCGTCACTCACCGTTTCGCCCGACGACGGAAGAACCCGCCCGATTCGACCGCCACCGGCTCACCGCGGTGCTCGGCGAGCTCGCGCAGCAGGGTCGCCGAGGTCTCGTCGAGCTCGGTCGGCACGTCCACGACCAAGTGCACGTAGAGGTCGCCGCGCCCGCGTCCGTGCAGGTGGGTCACGCCCTCGTGGCGCACGCGGTGCACGGTGCCATTGGCACTGCCCGGGGCCACCTCGAGGGTGACCGACTCGCGCAGTGTGGGCACCTCGATCGTCGCACCCAACGCGGCCTGCGTGAAGGCGATGTGCGCCTGGTGGTGCAGGTCGTCCCCGGCTCGCTCGAAGCGCTCGTCGGGCGCGACGCGCAGGTGCACGAAGAGCCGACCGTTCGACCCGCCGCGCGGACCCGCGGGTCCCCGGTCCGCGAGGCGCATCGTCGAGCCGTCCTCGACCCCCGCGGGGATCTGGATCGTGAGCGTCGTCGAGGTCTGGGTGCGTCCGTCGCCACGGCACTCGGCGCAGGGCGACTCGATCCGAGTACCGAACCCGCCACAGCGCGGGCACACGGTCGCGGTGACCATCTGACCAAGGATCGAGTTGCGCACGCGTCGGACTTCGCCCGCGCCGTTGCACTCGTCACAGGTCGTTGGTGAGGTTCCGGGAGCGCTGCCGCTGCCCTGGCAGGTCGCGCAGCGCAACGGCAAGGTCACCGTGATCTCCTTGGAGGCGCCGAAGGCCGCCTCGTCGAGGGTGATCTCGACGGCGATCTCGGCGTCCGGCCCGGGCTGGGGACCGCGCCGCGTCGGCGGGTGACCCATGCCGCCAAAGAACATGTCGAAGATGTCCTGGACCGAACCCGCGCCGAACGGCCCGCCCCCGCCGGCGCCGACGTCGGCGCCGAAGCGGTCGTAGTTCGCTCGGCGCTCGGGGTCCGACAGGATCTCGTAGGCCTGCGAGACGTCCTTGAAGCGCGCCTCGGAAGCGGGGTCGTCGGGGTTGGCGTCGGGGTGGTGCTGGCGCGCGAGGTTCCGGTAGGCCCGCTTCAACTCCTCCTGGGTCGCCGACCGATCGACGCCGAGGATCTCGTACAGATCAGGACTTGGCACGGTCGTCTCCATCGAAGTGTTGGGTGAGTTGGGCCGAGACGGCCCGAGCGGCGGCCATCGCCTCGCTGTACTTCATTCGGGTCGGCCCGAGCAGCCCGACCGCGCCCGACGGGTGGCCGTCGATCGTGACCGGCGCCACGACGACCGCGCACGAGGCCAACGGCTGGAAGCCGTGCTCCGAACCGATCGCGACCGACAGTCCCTGGTCGAGGATGTCTTGGACGAGCGAGACGACGAGGAGCTCCTGCTCGAGAATGGCCAGCACCTGGCGCACCGTCTCCACGCCGTCGAAGGACTCGGCGACCTTGGACGAACCGCCGATGAACACCTGGTCGCCCTCGAGCGTCGGGGGCTCGGCGTGCAGCGTCGCGACCGCCTCGCGCACGAGTGTGGCGACGTGGTCGGTGCGCGAGGGCACCTGGACCCGTGCGCCGAGCACCGTGCCGATCAGCAGCGCGTTCAACTGGCGCGACGCCTCGGCGACCTCGACGTGGCTCACGTCGAAGGCGGACAGGACGCTGTGCTTGGTGACCGAACCGTCGGCGAAGACAGTGACCACCAGCTGGTGACGCGCGTCGAGGCTCACGAGCTGGGCCGACAGGATCGCGCTCTGAGCGTGGCCGGTGCCCACGACGACCGAGGTGTAGCTCGTGAGCTGGCTGAGCAGGGTCGACGTCTGGGCGAGGACGTCCTCGACCTCACCGCGCACGTTGGCGAAGAAGTCCTTGATCTGCTGCTGCTGGGCCTCGCCCACGATGCCCGCCTGGAGGTGGTCGACGAAGTAGCGATAGCCCTTGTCCGTCGGGACCCGGCCGGCGGACGTGTGGGGCTGGGCGAGGTAGCCCTCGCGTTCGAGGGTGACCATCTCGGAGCGCACCGTCGCCGAGGACACCGCGAGGTGGCTCGTCGCCGCGACCGCGGACGAGCCCACCGGCTGGGCGGTGTCGATGTGCTCGCGCACCACCGCCTCGAGGATCGTCGCCTTGCGAGCGTCGAGGTCCGCGCTGGGACTGGGTTGGCGAATTGTACGGCGAGCCACGGCACCTCCTTGTTAGCACTCAATTCTACTGAGTGCTAACCCCGCGACGATGCGTTAGTCCTCAAGCTTGAGCGCGGCGACGAACGCCTCCTGGGGCACCTCGACCCGGCCGAGGTTCTTCATGCGCTTCTTGCCCTCTTTCTGCTTCTCGAGCAGCTTGCGCTTGCGGGTGATGTCGCCGCCGTAGCACTTGGCGAGGACGTCCTTGCGCCGGGCCTTGACCGTCTCGCGGGCGATCACCCGGCCACCGATCGCCGCCTGGATCGGCACATCGAACATCTGGCGCGGGATGAGCTCGCGCAGCCGCTCGGCCATCCGGCGCCCGTAGTAGTCGGCGTTGGACTTGTGCACGATGGTCGAGAAGGCGTCGACGGGCTCGCGGTTGATCAGCAGGTCGACGCGCACGAGCGAGGACGTCACGTAGCCGCTCACCTCGTAGTCGAGGCTCGCGTAGCCCTTGGTGCGGCTCTTCAGCGCGTCGAAGAAGTCGATGACCACCTCGGCCAGGGGGATCGAGTAGCGCAACTCGACCCGCTCGGTAGACAGGTAGTCCATCTTCTTCATCTCGGCCCGTCGCGACTGGCACAGGTCCATCACCGTGCCGAGGTACTCCGAGGGGGTCAGGATCGAGATGTCGAGCATCGGCTCGTCGATGTGATCGAGCCGGCTTGGCTCGGGCAGGTCAGTGGGGTTATCCACGTCGACCTCGGTGCCGTCGGTGAGGAACGCGCGGTACACGACCGAGGGGGCCGTGGCGATCAGGGCGAGGTTGAACTCGCGCTCGAGCCGCTCGCGCACGATCTCCATGTGCAAGAGCCCCAGGAAGCCACAGCGGAATCCGAAGCCCAGCGCGTGGCTCGACTCGGGCTCGAAGGTGATCGAGGCGTCGTTGAGCTTCAACTTGTCGAGCGCGTCGCGCAGGTCCGCCAAGTCGTCGCCGTCGATCGGGTAGATCCCGCAGAAGACCATCGGCTTGGGGTCGCGGTACCCGTCCAGTGCCGTCGCGGCCGGACGCGCCGCCTCGGTGACCGTCTCGCCGGAGCGGGCTCCAGCCACGTCCTTGATCCCGGCCACGAGGTAGCCCACCTCGCCGGGTCCGAGCTGCTCGACCGGCACCATGTCGGGGGTGCGCACGCCGATCTCTTCGATCTCGTGGCTGGCGCCGGCCTGCATCATGCGCACCTTGACGTGGTCACGCATCGTGCCGTCGACGATCCGCACCGAGCTGATGACCCCGCGGTACTGGTCGTAGTAGGAGTCAAAGACCAGTGCCCGCAGCGGCGCGTCGGGATCCCCCGTCGGGGCGGGAATCCGCTGGATCACCGCGCGGAGCAGTTCGGCCACGCCCTCACCGGTCTTGGCCGATATGGAGAGCACCTCGTCGCCCGGCAGGCCCAACACGCGCTCGAGCTCGTCCTTGCAGCGTTCGGGGTCCGCCGCGGGCAGGTCGATCTTGTTGAGCACGGCCACGATCTCGAGGTTGTGCTCGATCGCCTGATAGCAGTTGGCGAGTGTCTGAGCCTGGATGCCCTGACTCGCGTCGACGAGCAGGATCGCGCCCTCGCAGGCCGCCAGCGACCGGGAGACCTCGTAGCCGAAGTCGACGTGGCCGGGCGTGTCGATCAGCTGCAAGATGTAGTCCTCGAATCGGACCCGGACGTTCTGGGCCTTGATAGTGATCCCGCGTTCGCGCTCGATGTCCATCGAGTCGAGGTACTGGGCGCGCATCAGGCGGGGGTCGACCGCCCCGGTGATCTCGAGGATCCGGTCCGAGAGCGTCGATTTGCCGTGGTCGACGTGCGAGATGATGGAGAAGTTCCTGATTCGTGAGAAATCAACGGGTACGGTCAAGGAGCTCACGGTGCAGCAAGGCTACCCGGCCGGCGTTGGCCTGAGCGCAGGGCCCGGTGGTTCTGCTAACCTTGTTCAGCCCGCCGGACCGTCGGCACCGCTATCGAACGAGGTTGTTTTCGTGGCCAACATTAAGAGCCAGATCAAGCGCAACAAGCAGAACGAGATCGCGCGTGAGCGCAACAAGGCCGTCAAGTCCGAACTGCGCACGCGCGTCAAGACGGCGGTCTCTGCGGTCGGCAGCGAGAACGAGGCCCAGGCCCTCCAGGTCGCGGTCAAGCGCATCGACATGGCGGCCGCCAAGGGCATCATCCACAAGAACCAGGCAGCCAACAAGAAGAGCGGCCTGATGCGGCGCATCAACGCCCTTCGCGCCAGCGCGAACTAACGCCGCGCGCTCGCCGATAGTCGCGCGAGTCGAGCCACCAACACCTCGATCACCATTAACTCCGTCGCGTCGGCGGCCGTCGAGTCGTCGCCCGAGCCGAAGGTGACGCCACCCTTCAGGTCCAGGTCGGCGCGCGTGATAAGCCGCACCGCCTCCACCACGCGAACGTCGCCCAGCCGCCGAGCCGCGGCAAGCGCCTTGCCCGCGGGGAATGCCTTGATACCCAGCAGGCTGGCCGCCTCGTCGGCGTCGCGCACCGACGCGCCCGAGAGTCGAGCCAGTCGCAGGAAGTGGCGCTGGAGCAGGTTGACGATCTGCAGCCCCGCGCGGCCCTTGGAGTCGAGCATGCGCCGCGCCACCGTGATGGCGTGCGAGGCGTCACCGGCGTCGATCGCGTCGGTGAGGTCCCACTCGGGCACCCCGCCGGGGTCCCCGAGGTAGGGCTCGACGTGACCGACGGTGAGTGGTGCGGTGCCGTAGATCGAGTGCAGCGTGCGCGCGAGCGCGTCGACGCGCGCGAGGTCGTCGCCGACTCGTCCCACGACCGTGGCCACCACCGTACGGTCGGCCGTCACCCCGTACTGGGCGAACTTGCCCGCGACGAACTCGTGCCGATCGGCCTGGCGGCTCCCGACGTTCACGTCGACGAGAACGTCGGCGGCCTTGACGAGCTTGTTGGTCTTGGCGCCGACGACCGCGAGTACGAGGACGGTCTCGGGGGTCGGCGACGCCATCCACGCTTGGAGCGCCTTCGCCTCGTCGGCGCTGAGGTACTGCACGTCGCGCACCACCACGACGCGGCGTTCGACCAGCATCGCCGGGGTGTAGAGCGCGTCGAGCAGGCGCCCGGTGCTCGGCTCGCCCGCCGAGGAGTCGCGAGCGACGAAGTCCTCGAGCGCGACCGTCGGGTCGAGCGCGCCGAGCGCCTCGTCGACCACGTTGCGCACGGCGTCGTAGACCATCGTCGCGTCAGTGCCGACGACGCAAATCGACGAGGCGCTCATCGGTCCTCGAGGATCCGCGCCAGCACGTCGCGAGCGCGCACGCTCGCCGCGACGTCGTGCACGCGAACCACTCGGCACCCGGCGGCGATCCCGAGGCAGGTCGCCGCCACCGACGGATTCTTCCGATCGGTCACCGGTAGGTCGAACAGGGCTCCGAGGAACGTCTTGTTCGAGGCCGAGAGCAGCAGGGGTGAGCCGAGCTCGGCCAGGGTCGCCGAGTCGCGAAGCAACTGGAGCGAGTGCGCCGGCGTCTTGCCCAAGTCGAGTCCCGCGTCGAGCACGATGCGAGTGGGCTCGACGCCGGCCTCGATCGCCCACCGGCGTCGCTCGAGCAGGAAGTCGCGCACCGTGGCCGTCACGTCGTCGTAGTGAGGCGAGGGGTCCGCCACGCGCGGGCGCAGGCGGATGTGCGTCGCGACCACCGTCGCGCGAGCCTTGGCCGCCACGGGCAGGTAGTCGGGGTCGGCGAAGCCGCTGATGTCGTTGCCGACGGTCGCCCCCTCGCGAAAGCAGGCGTCGGCGACGGCCGCTCGCCAGGTGTCAATACTGATCGGCACGTCGAAGCGGCGTCGCAGCTCGGCGACCACCGGTACGACCCGATCGAGCTCCTCGGCCTCACTGACCTCCTCGCCCGGTCCCGCCTTCACGCCGCCCACGTCGAGTAGGTCGGCGCCGTCAACGACCAGCCGGTCGGCTCGCGCCAGCAGGGCGTCGAGGTCGTAGGTCGCCGCCGGCGAGTAGAACGAGTCCGGCGTGCGGTTCAAGATCCCCATCACGAGCGCGCGGGTGGTGACGTCGTGGGTTCGCTCGCCCATCGCTAGTTCGATGGTCCCGACGGGTCGGAAGGGCCTCACTAGTAGAGACGGCTAGCCAGGCGGCGACG
The DNA here is from genome assembly GCA_021818025.1 of Actinomycetes bacterium. GTDB lineage: Bacteria > Actinomycetota > Acidimicrobiia > Acidimicrobiales > RAAP-2 > RAAP-2. The sequence goes on from JAKAFH010000001.1 coordinate 102,975, forward strand.
GAAGCCGACGTAGCGCGGGTCCTGAGGACCGAGCGCGTCGAGCAACTCGAGGAGGCTTTCGCGCGCCGAGGGGTTGGTGACTGACTGATCGAGCAGGTGCTCGAGCGTGAGATCGATGTCCCCGTCCAGACGCACGCCCGCGCGCTCGAGGCGGATTCGAGCGAGGATGGTCTTCACCTCGACGACTGACGCCAGGGGCTCGAGGATCGCCTCGGCCTCGTCGAGGCGTCCCGCCACGCGAAGCACCTCGCCCAGGGCCGCCACCACCTCGGCGTTCGCGGGGTCGAGCTGATGGGCCTGTCGTAACGACGCCTCGTCGCCCGCGGCGAGCAAACGCTCGATCGGCGAGGCGCTCGGCGCGAACTTCTTGACCCAGTCGCGAACGGCGTGCTCGGGCAGGGCGCCGACGAAGGACTCGACGACCCGGCCGTCCTTCAGGGCGAACACCGACGGGATCGACTGCACGCCGAAGGCCTGGGCCGTGCGAGGGTTGGCGTCGACGTCCACCTTCACGAGTTCGACCGCACCGTTGGTCTCGCCGATCACCTTCTCCAGCGTCGGGGTCAGCGTGCGACACGGCCCGCACCAGGCCGCCCACAGGTCGACCACGACCGGAACCGATTTGGAGCGCTCGATAACGGCCGTACTGAACGTGGCGTCGGTTACGTCGGTCACGGCCGAATTCTACCGGCGCCCACCACCGTGACCGTCACGGCGCTCAGCGAGCGGCGAGCTTCGTGATGAACTTGCGCACCGCGCGCTCGCTGCGCGCGCCGACGAAGGAGTCCACGACCTGACCATCCTTGAAGGCGAAGACCGACGGGATGGACTGCACGCCAAAGGCCTGGGCGGTGCGAGGGTTCTTGTCCACGTCCACCGCCACCAGCTCGACGGTCCCGGCACTCTCGTCCACCACCTTCTCGAGAATGGGGGTCAGGACTCGGCACGGTCCGCACCAGGCCGCCCAGAGGTCGACGACGACGGGCAGGGTCGCCGAGCGATCGAGGACCATCGCGGAGAATGTGGCGTCAGTGGCGTTGTGCATGAACCCAGGCTACCGTCGCGCCATCTCGGCCGCTCCGCTCGCTGTTAGCCTCCTCGACTATGGAGACGATCACGGGCATCAACGTCGGTCCGGTGACTGACTGGCTGGCCGAGCACGTCGGGCTCGTCGCGCCCCTGGCGTTCGAACTCATAGCGGGGGGCCGGTCCAATCTCACGTTTCGCGTCACCGACGCCGCGTCGCGCGCCGTGGCGCTGCGCCGACCGCCCGTGAGCCACGTGCTGCCCACCGCGCACGACATGGTGCGCGAACACACGATCATCGCGGCCCTGGAGCCGCTCGGCGTACCCGTCGCGAAGCCGCTCGGGCTGTGCACCGACCTGTCGGTGAACGGCAGTCCGTTCTACGTGATGGCCTTCGTCGATGGCTTCATCCTGCGCGACCGCGACCAGGCCGAGGAGGCCTTCGGCGAGGCGACTCGCGCCACCATTGGCGAGAACCTCGCCGCCACCCTGGCTCAGCTGCACGACGTCGACCCGGACCAGGCCGGCCTCGGCGACCTGGCTCGCCACGACGGCTACGTGGAGCGCCAGCTACGGCGCTGGCGCACGCAGTACGAGCAGATGCGCGTGGACGGCGCCGATCACCACCGACTGATCGAGGACGTCGGCGACCGCTTGGCGGCGCGGATTCCCCTCCAGCAGCGAACCTCGATCGTGCACGGCGACTACCGCCTCGACAACACGGTGCTCGACCGAACGGGTTCGGTCGCCGCGATCCTCGACTGGGAGATCTGCACGCTCGGCGACCCCCTCGCCGACGTCGGCGTCATGCTCGACTACTGGGCCGAACCGACCGACGAGGTGGCCGCCCTGCTCGGCGCGGCACCGTCCACCGCACCGGGTTTCATCAGCCGCGCGCAGCTGCTCGGGGCCTACGGCCGCCACTCGACTCTGGACCTCAGCGCGGTCGCCTACTATCAATCCTTCGGATATTGGAAGCTGGCTTGCATCCTGCAGGGCGTCTACGCGCGATACATCGCTGGCGCGACCGCGGGTGACCAGGGCAGCGTCACGGAATTTCCCACGCACATCGCAACGCTGGCGGAACTCGCTCGCCAGATACTGGAGCAGTAATGGACGACGAAATCTACGACCGCATCATCTTCTTGGCGGACCCGGTGCTCAACGAGCCCGTGCTCGTCATCGGCCTCGAGGGGTGGATCGACGCGGGACTCGGCGCGAGCACCGCCATGTCCACGCTCCTCTCGACCATCCCGACCGAAGTGCTCGCGACCTTTGACACGGAGTACTTCATCGACCAGCGCGCCCGCCGACCAGTGGTGCGGATCGTCGACGGGGTCACCACCGAGCTCACCTGGCCCGAGATCCAGTTGCGCTACGGCCGCGACGGCGACGGGGCCGACATGCTGTTCCTGGTCGGGCCGGAGCCGGACTTCCACTGGAGCGACTTCGTCGACGTGGTCACGGACTCGGCCGGCCGCTTCGACGTGCGTCTGACGGTCGGTCTCGGCTCGTTCCCGGCCCCGACGCCGCACACGAGGCCGGTGCGCGTCATCGGCACCGCGCCGACCCAGAGCGCTCACCTGCTCTCGGTGGTCGGCACGATGGCCGGGGAGATCGAGGTGCCGGCGGGCATTTCGGCGGCACTCGAGCTCGGCTTCGCCGAGGTCGACATGGACGTCATCACCATCTGGGCTCGCGTCCCCCACTACGTCGCCTCGATGTCCTACCCCCAGGCCGCAGCGGCCCTGATCGACGGACTCGCGAGGATTAGCGGCCTGACCCTGGACGCGAGCGAACTGCGCGCCTCGGCAGACGAGGTTCGCGCGCGGGTCGACGAGCTCATTACGAACAACCCCGAACACGGTTCGATGGTCGAGCAGCTCGAGCAGGCGGCCGACGCCGACGACGAGCACCCCAGCGAAGAGCTCCCGAGCGGCGACGAGCTGGCCGCCGAACTCGAGCGCTTCCTGCGCGGCGAGTCCAACTAGCAGCGACTAAACGACGTCGCCGGCCTCGACGGCCAGCCCCAGTCCGAGCGCGTAGCCCTCGAGGAAGACGGTGGCGTCGCGCTGTCGCGGATGCCGCTCGGCGATCTCGTAGAAGGCGGCCGAATGGTCGACCTCGTGCAGGTGGGCCAGTTCGTGCACCAGCACGGCGTCGATGACCCACTCAGGGCACTGGCGCAGTCGACTGCTCACGCGGATCTCGCGGGTCGCGGGCGAGCACGACGCCCAGCGCGTGCGCTGATTGGAGACCCACCGCACCGAGGCGGGCAGGACGGCGTCGGTGTAGAGCTCGGCGAGCACGCGGCACCGCTCCTCGAGGGACGCGTCACCGGCCGCGTTCTGGGGGCGGTGGGTCACCAGTCGCGCCACGAGGTCGTCCACGAAGGCCGCGCGCTCGCGGCCGCGCAGGCGCGCGGGGATCTGCACGACGATCCGGCTGCCCGACCAGTGGGCCGAGCCGGTCTTGGTTCGCCGGCTCGACGCGCGAATCTCCACCTCGGGACGGTCGAATCGAGGCGGCTCCACGACCACCGAGTTGCGAGTCGACGCGCGAGTCGCCATCACAGGATGATGTTCACCAACCGCGGCGCGCGCGCGACGATTCGCGAGGGCGCGGCGCCACCGAGGTACTGGCGAACGGTCTCGTCAGCCATCGCCGTGTCGCTCGCGGCCTCGTCGGTGATGTCCGCGCGCACCTGCAGGCGAGCGCGGACCTTGCCATTGACCTGTACCACCATGGTCACGGTCTCCTCGACCAAGAGCTCGGGGTCGGGAATTGGCCAGGCCTGGGCGTGCACGGAGGGTTCTCCAGGGTGGCGGATCTCCCAGATCTCGGCCGACACGTGCGGGGCCATGGGCGCGATCAGGCGAACCATCGCGTCGAGGGCCTCGGCCAAGACCGATCGCTCCACGCCGTCGTCGTGGGCCCACTTAGAAACGGTGTTGAGCAACTCCATCACCGCGGCCACCGCGGTGTTGTAACTCCACCGATCCAGGTCGGTCGTCACCCGCTTGATGGTCCGGTGCACCGCGCGCTCGACGGGCCGGTCGAGCGCGTCGTCGCGGGTTCGCTCGCGCAGTGATGGGTCGGTCGCGAGACGGTAGATGCGGTCGAGGAAGCGCGCGCAGCCCTCGATCACGTCCTCGGTCTGAGCGGTCCAGTCGACGTCGTCGCCGGGCGGCCCGACGAAGAGGTGAAAGACGCGAAGCGCGTCGGCCCCGACGCGGTCGAAGTACTGCTCGGGGGCGATGAGGTTGCCCTTGGACTTGGACATCTTGGACCCGTCCAGGCGAATCATGCCCTGGGTGAAGAGCCGCGTGAACGGCTCGCGCGGCAGTCCCGGCGCCAGCCCGATGTCCGCGAGCGCCTTCAGGTAGAAGCGCGCGTAGAGCAGGTGCAAGATGGCGTGCTCGATGCCGCCGATGTACTGGTCGACCGGCATCCACTTCGCCGCCTGGGCCGGATCGAACGGGCGACTCTCGCTGAACGGGTCGGTGTAGCGCAAGAAGTACCACGAGGAGTCGGTGAAGGTGTCCATCGTGTCGGCCTCGCGTCGCGCCAGCCCGCCGCAGACGGGACAGGTGGTGTCGCGAAACGCGGCGTGGGTCGCGAGCGGCGACTGGCCGTTGCGGTCCATCACGACGTCGTCGGGCGCGACGACGGGCAGCTGGTCCTCGGGCACCGGCACCATGCCGCACGCGTCGCAGTACACGACGGGGATCGGGCAGCCCCAGAACCGCTGACGCGACACCAGCCAGTCGCGCAACCGGTAGTTGACCGTGGCACGGCCACGGGCCCGCTCGACCAAGAACGCCGTCGCCGCCGCCTTGGCGTCGGCGACGTTGAGCCCGTCGAGGAACCCGGAGTTGATGTGAGGCCCGTCGCCGGCGTAGGCGCCGTCGGCTGCCCCCTCGGGTCGCTCGACGGTGTGCACCACGGGCAGGTCGTACGCGCGGGCGAAGGCGAGGTCGCGCTCGTCCTCACCGGGCACCGCCATGATCGCGCCCGTGCCGTAGGTGCCGAGCACGTAGTCCGCGACGAAGAGCGGCACGGCCTCGCCCGTGAACGGGTTGAGCACGTAGCGACCCGTGAAGGCACCGCGCTTGGTGAGACCGGTGCCGCTGTCGGACGACGAGGTCCGCTCGACCTCCGAGAGCGAGGTGGCGCGCGACACCAGATCTTCCACGGCCGGTCGCTGCTCGTCGGTGGTCAGGGCATCGAGCATCGGGTGCTCGGGCGCCACCACGGCGTAGGTGATGCCAAAACCGGTGTCCGGACGCGTCGTGAAGACCCGCAGGGTCATCGTCGGGTCGTCGGCCACCACGAGGTCGAATTCGACGCCCTCGCTGCGCCCGATCCAGTTGCGCTGCATGGTCTTGACGCGCTCGGGCCATTCGAGTGAGTCGAGGTCGTTGAGCAGTTCGTCGGCGTAGTCGGTAATCCGAAAGAACCACTGCTCGAGGTTCCGACGCTCGACCACGTCGCCCGAGCGCTCACAGGTCCCGTCGGCCAGCACCTGCTCGTTTGCGAGCACGGTCGCACAGCCCGGGCACCAGTTGACGGGTGCCTCGGCGCGATAGGCGAGGCCCGCGCGCAAGAAGGCGAGAAAGATCATCTGGGAGTACTTCATGTACTGCGGGTCGTGGCTCATCACCTCGCGGCGCCAGTCGTAGACGGCGCCGAGGCGCTGGACCGACTGCTTGAGCTCGGCCATGCGCGACTCGGTGAAGATGCGAGGGTGGCTGCCGGCCTTGATCGCGGCGTTCTCGGCGGGCAGGCCGAACGAATCGAAGCCGAACGGCGACAGGACGGCCTTGCCCCGCATGGTCTGATACCGGACCACGAGGTCACCGAAGGTGTAGTTGCGCACGTGGCCCTGGTGGGCCGCGCCCGACGGATAGGGGTACATGCACAGGGCGTAGTAGCGCTCGCGGGGGTCGTCGTTGTCGACCTCGTACGTGCCGTCCAGACGCCATCGTTCTTGCCATTTGGCTTCTACGGATCGGACGTCAAAGGGGCGGGCCATCTCGACATTCTAGGGAACCATCGGCCTATCCTCGAAGTGAAAGTCGAGGTCCCAATGTCTGAACCCACCTACCTGCTCGTCCATGGCGCGTGGCACGGTGCCTGGTCCTGGCGACTGCTCGCCGAGGAGTTCGACCGTCGCGGCGTTGCCTGGCGCACCGTCGAACTACCGAGCGCCCACGACGAGGGCGACGGGACGAGCGACCTCGCCGCCGACGTTCGTGCCGTGATCGCGGCTGCGCAACTCGCCGGGCCGAGCGTGTTGGTCGGTCACAGCTACGCCGGTGGAGTCATCGCCGAGGCCAGCAGCCAGCTGCCGTCGGTGAGCGGCCTCGTGTTCATCGCCGCGCTGATACCCGCCCTCGGCCAGAGCGCCACGGACGTCTCGCGCCTGGGCGTACGCACCGAGTTGGACTCGGCGATGGTGGTAGACGGACCGCGTCTGCGCCTCGACCCGACGCTCGCGCGCTCAGCCCTCTACGGTGACTGTGACGAGTCCATCGCTAATGACGCCACGTCCCGACTCGGGGCACAGACGATTGCGAGCTTCCGCGCCAAGCGCGCCAACCCCGACGTAGCCGTGACGCGCCACTACATCCGGTGCACGCAGGACCGGGCCATCGATCCGTCGCTCCAGGCCCTGCTCGCCTCGGCGTGTGATACGACAGTCGACCTGGCGAGCGACCACTCACCCTTCCTCTCGCATCCGGGATTCTGCGCCGACGCGATCCTCGACCGGTAGCGGTTTCTCGAACTGCTACGATTGTTTGACCGTTGGGGGTATAGCTCAGTTGGTAGAGCGCTTGACTGGCAGTCAAGAGGTCAGGGGTTCGAATCCCCTTACCTCCACAAAATTTACGTCGGTGACACCACCGGTAACCCGGCTTGCTCAGCTGCTATGCAGAGGCGAGTGTCGTAAGCCAGGAAAGCGGTGAGGTCTTCAATCAGTGACAATGCGCTTGCCAGGTGGATGGCGTCGAGACTGCGTAATTCGCGAGGGACCAAGTTTGCCGCCTGCTCGACGATCATGTGATCGATGGGTACGAGGTCGACCCCGTCGAGGAGTCGTCTGGCGTCATCAACGATTGATCCGTCGATTCGCTGACAGGTGCGAAGTAGTTCAACCGTTGACAGATCGCTGCTCACCTTGGGCTTTTCGGCATTCTGCGTTAGCCAATCGGTTAGCGCCTTGCTCTCAGGCTCGTCGAAAAGTAA
>JAKAFH010000108.1 GCA_021818025.1 Actinomycetes bacterium
GACGTGCCCCACCCGAACTTCACGAAGTCCAGATAGTCGCTCGCCGTCGAGACGACGTCGGTGAAGTAGCGAAGCGGCAGTCCTTTGTCGATCGCCATGGTGAGCCCGAACTCACGCGGTTTGCTCGATCGTTCCGGCAACGTTAGGTACTCTCGGCTCACGATTCTCGCCGCCCCATCCACCCATCGTGTCGATGGCTATCACCGACCATCAGGTAAAACAAACCGTAACCACGCGGCTGTTGAATGCCCTTGGAATCGCCTGTGAATTCGGTGAGAATCGGCGACGAACCCGTGACCCGGCGAGCGGTCGGAGACGTCCTTGCACCGGTGCGCAGTGTGACAGAGTGACTCCGTGTCAAAGGAACCGAGTCGCGAGGAGCTCGAGCGCCAGATCGCGGCGCTTCGGACCGAGGTCGCGCGGCTCAAGGAGGAGATTCGCGTCCTGCGGCGCACCCAGCACGAGGTGCCTCCGCACTACCTCTAACTCAACGTCGACGTTCGCCTCGAACCGCCCGACGGACCGACACCACGAGAGCCACGATCGCGAGCACCGGCAGCGCGAGCGCGGCGACGCCGTTGAGGTGCCAGAGGTGGCGCAGCACCGCCACGACGCCGATCGTCACGAGCGCGGCGACGAACAGCTCGGGTGTGTCACCGATGAGGAAGTCCCACCAGAACAGCGCGAAACCTTTCACGAGTCGCCACGCCAGGGGACCTCGCCGCTCGCCGGTCACGCCACCACCTCGCCCAGACGCCGTTCGCGGCGCAGGTAGGCGACGAGGGTCCAGGTCACCAGCAGGTAGAGCGCCACGAAGCCTATGAGCATCACGTCGTTGCCGGGCCAGCGCACGTGCAAACCCTCGCCCGTCCAGAAGGTGCCGTAGCTGACGAGCAGCACGCCGACGCCCATCTTCATGGCGTTCTCGGGGACGCTGGACAGCTGGCGGGCGACGACGACGCCGACGATCCCCACGAGCACGACGGCGATCGCGGCCACGGTCGAGGCGAGGCCGAGCCGGTGGGCCGACGTGCCGAGCGTGAGGACCGTGATCACGACCTCGAGACCCTCGAGGAACACGCCCTTGAAGGCCATGACGAAGGCGACCCGGTCGCGCTGGGCGGCCCCAACTGACTCGAGCTCGGCCACTTTGGCCCGGTAGATCGCGTCCTCGTCGTGCATGGCCTTCAAGCCGCTCGATCGCAGGATCGCCTTGCGCAGCCACTGCATGCCAAAGATCAGCAGCACCCCGCCGACCACGAGGCGCAGCACGCCGAGGGGCACGCGCACGAGGGTTGGACCGAACAGGGCCACGAGTGCCGCGAGCACGACGAGCGCGACGGCGGTTCCCTCAAAGGCCGAGCGCCACCCGCGCGTGTGGCCGACGGCGAGCACGATGGTCAGTGCCTCGACCATCTCCACCGCACAAGCCAGGAAGACCGCGCCGACGAGCACGACGACACCCGTCGATCCCGTCACCATTGCGAGCATGCTCTCCCCTTCGCGATCGACACGCGGCGCACCGTCACCCACTGTCGGGCCTCGACCGTCACCCGGTCGAACCGGTATCTCTCACCACGACACTACTCAGGACCCTGGCCGGATTGGCACGGCGCCGGGCGGCGTCCCGGTTCCTCAGCGCTGGCGCCGGCGCAGTTCGTCCTCGACGTCGGCGGGGTCGAGCCCTCGGCTACGCAGGAGAAGGAGCAGGTGGAACCACAGGTCCGCGGCCTCGCTGACCACGCGCTCGTCGGATTCGCTCAAGGCGGCGACCATCACCTCGGCCGCCTCTTCGCCTACCTTGCGCGCCGCGAACGGCGCGCCGGCGCGCAAGGACGCCGCGACGTAGGAACCGGACTCATCGGCCGCCTCACGACGAAGAATCGTGCGCCACAGCCACGGCGTGAAGCACGACGTCGACCCGTCGTGACAGGTCGGCCCGTCGGGCCGGGCCCGCACGAGCACCGCGTCGTCGTCGCAGTCCGGCAGGACCTCCACGACGCGCAGCGTGTTGCCCGACGTCTCGCCCTTCATCCAGAGTCGCTGTCGCGAGCGCGAGAAGAAGTGGACCAGACCCGTCGACTTGGTCAGGGCCAATGCCTCATCGTCCATCCAGCCGAGCATCAGGACCCGACCCGTGTCGTCGTCCTGCACGATGGCCGCGCGTAGTTCGCTCACGTCACTCCTTCCAGGGGCGCAGGTGCACGCCACACGATTCGATGGCTCGTCGCAGGCCGGGCAGCCCGGCGGGGTCCTCGTGAACGATCGAGGCGATCAGTGCGGCGTCGGTCACCGCCAGCGCGTCGGCGACGTGCTGGGCACTGCCGGCGCCACCCGAGGCGATCACCGGCACCGCGACGGCCGCGCGCACCGCCGCGGTCAGCTCGAGGTCGAAGCCCTCGCGCCGGCCGTCGTGGTCGATCGACGTGAGCAGGATCTCCCCCGCGCCACGGGCGGCCGCCTCGCGGGCCCACTCGACGGTGCGCCGGGCGGTCGGCGTGCGCCCGCCGTGGGTGTGCACGAGCCCGGCACCGCTGTCGATCGCGACCACCACCGCCTGGGAACCGAAGCGATCGGCGATGGCCTGGATCAACTCGGGCGAGGCGACCGCGGCCGAGTTCAGCGACACGCGATCGGCCCCGGACTCGATGATCCGCGACGCATCCTCGACGGTGCGCACGCCCCCGCCGACGGTGAAGGGGATGTCCAGGACGTCGGCCACCGCGCGGACGACCGAGGTCATCGTCGTGGCATCGTCGGGGGTCGCCGTGATGTCGAGCAGGACGAGTTCGTCGGCGCCGCCGGCGCTGTAGTGCACCGCGAGCTCGACGGGGTCGCCGACGTCGCGCAGCCCGACGAAGTTCACGCCCTTCACGACGCGTCCGCGCGCGACGTCCAGGCAGGGGATCAGACGAGGGAGAGGCACTGGTCCAGGAACGCGAGGCCCGCGGGCCCGCTCTTCTCGGGGTGGAACTGGACACCAAGGAACGTGCCGTGCGACACCGCGGCCGTGACCCCCTCGGCGGTGGCGACCGCAGCGGTCGTGATCGCGCCGTAGGAGTGCGCGAAGTAGTACGCCTCGCCCCAGGGTTCGACGATGGACCAGCCGAGGCGCGGCACCCGCTCGTCAGAAAGGCGCACGACCCGCCCGGGCACGATGCCGAGCCCGTCGACGCCGCCGTCCTCCTCGCTCGACTCGAAGGCCAGCTGCAATCCCAGGCAGATGCCGAGCACCGGCTGGCCCGCCGACACCCGGCTCGTGATCGCCTCGGCCGCGCCGGTCTGGTTCAGGTGCGCCATCGCGCTGCGCGCCGATCCGACCCCGGGCAGGATGACGTACCAGGTGTTGGCGATGGCCGCCGGGTCGGCGCTCACCACGCTCGCGTGCCCGAGGCGCGCGAGCGTGGCCTGGACCGAGCGGGTGTTGCCGGCGCCGTAGTCGACGATGACGATCTCCTTCACAGGGAGCCCTTGGTGGACCGGACGAGCCCGCCGTCGCGCACCAGCGCCTGGGCGAGCGCGCGCCCGACCGCCTTGAAGGCCGCCTCGGCGACGTGGTGGGCGTTGGTGCCCGTCGCGGTGACGTGCAGCGTGATCCGCGCCGTCTGGACCAGGGACTCGAGGGCGTGTGCGGCCATCCCCGGGTCGGGGTCGATCGATAGCGTCGCGGTCGCGCGTCCCGAGAGGTCCACGACGGCGTGGGCCAGCGCCTCGTCCATGGGCACGCGCGCCTCGCCGTAGCGGGTGAGACCGCGCCGGTCCCCGAGGGCGCGGTCGAGGGCCTCGCCGAAGGTCCGCATCATGTCCTCTACCGCGTGGTGGTCGCCCGTCTCGGGGTCGCCGACACCCTCGACGCGCAGGTCCATCCCGGCGTGAAAGGCCAGCTGCTGGAGCATGTGGTCATAGAAGCCCTCGCCCGACTGCACGAGGACCCGACCCTCGCCGGGCACCCGCAGTCGCACCGCAAAGCGCGTCTCGGCCGTCGCGCGCCGGTGGCGCACCGGCGCCGCGACCGCGTCGCGACCGAGTAGTTCGGTCGCGAGCGCGTCGAGCAACTGGTCGTCGTCGACCTGGTCGCGCACGCTGATGCGCAGGCCGCCCGCAAAGGCCCGCAGCACGACCCCGTAGGGCAGCATCGCGTCGACGAGTCGCTGGGGGTCCTCCATGGGTATGTAGAGGAAGTTCGTATAGGAGGGCACCGGCGACAGGCCCAGCTCGCCCAAGCGAACCGTCAGCCGCTCGCGCTCGGCGATCTGGGGACCGACGTCGGGCGGATTCGCGAGCGCCGCCATCGCGAGCGCCGCCGACAGCGAGGACACCGACAGTGGCGCCTGGCGCGAGGACAGGATGGCGATGCGCTCGGAGTCTGACAACGCGTAGCCGACGCGTGCGCCCGCGAGGCCGAAGGCCTTGGAGAACGTCCGCAGCACGATCGCGCCGTCGGCGATGGAACCGAGCGCGTCCACGCCCGCGTAGTCGGCGTAGGCCTCGTCGATCACCAGCTGGCCCGGCACGGCCGGCACGTCGGGCAACTCGCCAGTCGGGTTGTTCGGCCGGCACACGAACACGAGGTCGGCCGCCGCGGGATCGTCGACGATTCGCGCGCCGGCCATGGAGGCCGCGAAGCGGTACATCGAGTACGACGTCGCCGGCACCGTCGCGATCGTGCCGCCGGCGGCGAAGACCCGCGCGACGAGCACGATGAACTCGTCGCTGCCCGCCCCGAGGGCGACCTGGTCGATCTCGAGGCCGTGACGTGCCGCGATCGCCGCGCGCAGCGGCTCGTAACGACCCCGCTCGTACTCGTTCACGTCCGCCAGGGCGGCCGCGATCGCGGCCGGCCGGGCGCTCGCCGGCGGCGCCGGCGCGACGTTGCCGTCGAAACGGATGATCGAGCGCGGGTCGATGCCTACGGCGGCGGCGAGCCGCTCGTTGGACGCGGGCCACTGGTAGGCCTCGAGGGGTTCGGGTCGGGTCATCGTCGCGCCGTCGCCTTGTGCATGGGCATCCCCTCGAGATCGGCGAGCGCCTCGATGG
>JAKAFH010000109.1 GCA_021818025.1 Actinomycetes bacterium
ATATCGCCACTCGCTCCTCGATGCGCAACAGCGAACCACCGATGCCGCCGACGATCAACGCTCCGAGGACCACCAGCAGGGTCCAACTCGCGCCAACGGCGTGGCGAAACGCGTGATCGGAAATGGCTGCGATGTTGAGTGCGCCGATCACGAGCACGACGAGTCCGAGCGCGTCGGTGACGGTGTGGCGAGTCCGGGCGGGGAGGCGATTGCCAATCAGCACGCCGATGGTCGCGCCGACGATGATCGCGACCACGTCAATGATGGTCCCGAGTCCTCGCACGACGTCCAAGGTACTCGCTCTCCCTCGCGGTCCCGTTGGGGCCAGCGATGGACTCGGACTGTCCCATCAAGTTGTTTCAGCGACGTGCCGGCCTCGGGCAGTCCCGTGGTCACGGTGAGCCGACAACGGTGCACGGCTCAACCGTGGGACGATGCGACGCCAAGGTGGAGTCGACGCGTCCACTCGTGGGGTGCTGGCCCTGGGGTCCGGGTTGTTGACATCTCGGGCGATGATGATCCCGCACGTCGTCCGGTGTCGCCGATGACTCGCGATGAGGGGACGAATCTCGCAACGTGTACCGTGGTCCTCGCAACGTCCCTGGTCATCGTCGCTAGTGGACACTTCGGCGCCACGCGAGGGACGACGGCTCGCTACGGTGGTGGCGGCGACGCGGTCTACTAGCGCGCGCGGCGCGCGCGGCGCCGATTGCTGTGAGGCCGTGAACGAGACACCCGAGGATCGTGAGTAGAAACGCATGTCCATGAGTGGCGAGGTCATCGGAGATCGGTACCGCATCAGCAGACTCCTCGGACGGGGTGGGACCGCTGACGTCTACGAGGCACGCGACGAGCGCACCGCGGAGGCCGTGGCGGTCAAAGTCGTCCGATCGAGCGACCCGGAGTTCGCGCGCCGGCTGGTCGAGGAGGCGCGCGCGCTCGAGAGCCTCGACGGGCCGGGTCTCGTGCGACTACTCGACACGGGAATGGTGGGTGACCTGGCGTACCTCGTCATGGAGTACGTCGACGGCACGACCCTGGCGCAGTCGCTCAAGACCGGCCCGCTCGGTGCTCCCGCTACGGCGTCGATGGCGGCCAAAGTGGCCCACGCCCTGAGCTACGTGCACGAGCGCGGCGTGGTGCACCGCGACGTCAAGCCCTCGAATATCTTGCGTTCGACGACGGGGGAGGTTTGGCTCGCCGACTTCGGCATCGCCAAGTTCGATGGCGCGACGACGATCACCGCTCCGGGCACGACGATCGGGACGGTGATGTATATGGCGCCCGAGCAACTCGACGGCCAGCGAGTGGGCCCGAGCGGCGACGTCTGGTCCCTGGGCATCGTGATTCTCGAGTGTCTCACCGGGCGGCGCGTCTTCGAGGGTTCGCCGAGCGAGATCGTGGCGAAGCGATTGACTGGACCCGTCGAGCTTCCCGCGGACCTGCCGGCGCCGTGGTCGGTCCTGCTTAGAGGCATGCTGGATTCTCGACCCGAACGCCGACTGAGCGGTGCCGAGGTCGCGTCCCTGCTCGAGACTTCGGCGTACGCGACGGCCTGGGAGCCGCGCGACGAGGCTGCAACGATGGTCATTGAGCGCGATAGCTTGGCGGCGAAGACCAGCGTGGCGTTTGACCCGCCCCCGCGTCGGTCGAGTGACGACACCGTTCTCGCGCCACCGCCACGATCGAGCGGGCACGACGAGCGTCGACCGTGGGCCATTGCGGGTGTCCTGGTCATCATCGGCGCGCTGCTCTACGCGTTGATCTCGCTGTTGACCAGCTCATCGCCTCCGGCTGGACCGTCGACGTCGACCACGATTCAACCGTCCACGTCGACGACGGTCCGATCAAGTTCATCGATCGGGGCCTCCTTAACTGCTGATCTCGTCGCGAGTCAAGCCGCGAACGCCATCGATCCCGCCGTGGCCCAACGCATCGAACAGCTGGCGCAACAATCACTCAGCGATGGTGCGAACGCCAATCTCCCCGCCGTTGCGAACGTTCTGCAGCAGGCGATGACGTTGATCGTCAGCGGCGTCACCGACGGTACCGTCTCGGCCACGATCGCACCGGTGCTCGAGCACGACGTCACCGAACTCGCGGCCGCCCTCGGGGTCGGCGCCCCGAGCACGACCACCACGACCACGACGTTCGCGGGTTCGGCACCGGGAAACGGCCACGGCAAGGGAATTGGCAAGGGTCGACCCTAACGCGCCACTTCGCTGACCAGCCAGTACGCAAACCCATTGAGCCCCCATCATTTCGCCCTGCATAACCCGAGGTGGCGAGCATGTTCGGGCAGGTGATGCATACGAATTACCAGAAGTTGTGCAATTGGTTATCATCGGGCGAAGAAAATGTGATTCTCAGAAACCCTGATCAAAGGGCCAACAAGGAAGAAAATCACTCCAACGTGCGTCACAGATGATGTTAGTGCCGTAGAATAAACCCCGCAGCAAAGACTGCTTCGATGTCACCTCACATTCGAGTGGGTTAAGTGGCCAATTGACCGTGCCGCTTGGTGGACCTTTTCGGTTTGACACCAAGTCGTGCGCCCAGTGTCTCCGTCCGTAGCGCGGCGTGGCACGGGTGCCGTGCACGCCAAAGGAGAAACCATGCGAAGAATCTTGTATGCGACGATGGCGTTGCTCACGAGCGCGGCAATTCTGCCCTCGTCCGGTGGCGCGGCGAGCACGCCGCCAACCGCACGTGTCAAGCACGTCGTTGCGACGCGGCATCGGTCGAAACCCCACGTCACGAGGGTGATCCATCACCCGTCCATTCTCACGTACGTGGCGACGCTCGCGCGCGTGACCGTCAGTCAGCTGCGCGCTGAGTGGCAACACGTGGCCATCTGTGAGGTCGCGGGGAACTGGTCGATGGAGGGGCCGTTCTACTCCGGGATTGGTTTCGCCAACTCCACGTGGCTCGAGTACGGCGGGACGCAGTTCGCGCCCCTGGCCGGTGAGGCACCGCGCGACGCTCAGATCTTGATCGGCATGCGGGTCACGGGTGGCTGGGTCCCGGATCAAAACGGTTGCGCGCCCGGCGGCTGGTAGAGACGGCAAACGACGGCACAGGTGACTGTGGTCACCAGCACCCCTCCTTGCACCGGAACGCGAGCGAACACCTGATCAGGGACGACTGGTCCCCCGAGGGGTGCCTCGGAGCTTGCCTGCGACGCGGCAGCGAACGTCTCGATGCACGGCCCAGCCCCGGCACGCGTTGCACGGCTGGTTCGTTCGATTGGCGTCGGACCGCTCGATTGGTTCGTTCATCCCGGGAGCGACGACGGCCGATTCCTGCGGTGTCATCGGGCGACTTCTGCCGTGGGCAGGGCAGAGTACCGTGACACGACAGTTGCGTGGGGCGACGTGCTCGAACGGATTCGTCGTGTGGTGCCAGCGCCCTTGCCGCGGGCCGCGGGCCGCGGGCCGCTGAGCTGCGTGGCTAATGGAACGGCGGCGGGAGGACGGCGATGATGGCGTCGGCGATCGCCTCGTAGCCGGCGCGGTTGGGGTGAATGTTGGGACCGTAGGGCGCGGAAGCGCACATCCAGGTGAGTTGGCAGACTGTGGCGACGTTCTCAGGTACACGGGACCCAGACCTGGTCGTCGTCTGGTGCAAGTGGAAGACGCTCGCGACGTTCGCCATCGGCATGCCGTGCGCCTGGTAGATCGCGGCGAGGGTCTGGTCGAGCTGGCTGATGGCCTGGAGGCTCGCGTGCGCGTGGACCCGACCCGAGGCGCCGTTGGCCGCCTGGGCGAGGTAGGGATCGGCGAAGCTGATGCCCACGAAGGTCACGTTCGGCCCGGCGGCCGACTTCAGCACCGTGAGGATGCTCGAGAGCTGTGGCCCCATCGTCGCGAGGCTCTGCTGAACGCAGGCCGGGTCCACAGTGTGGGTTCGCAGACACCCGACCACCGAATTGAAGCCAAGATCGATGGTGACGAGTCCGGTCTGATCGTGGTGGGCGTTCAAAAACGTGATGGCGTCAGCGAGTTGGGAGTCACCGGCGTGATAGCAGCCGTCCTGTCCGTTCACCATCGTGGCGACTGACTCACCGGGGCAGCCCAGCTCGGTCAGACTCAGGGAGATGCCACGACTGGCTTCGTAGGCGATCAAATCATTGGAGAAGCCGTGGTGGGTGCGATGGCCACTCGGGTGCAGCGCGGTGGGCTGGACGCCGACCGATACCGAGGCGCCCAAGTCGAGGTAGAAGCCAGTCGTGGTGGTCGTAGTGGTTGCGGCGCCCGCGGCGCCGACATCCGCGAGTCCCGCCCCTACGAGCACCGTCAACGCGGCCGCCACCACTGATGCGCCACGCGAAAAAACTCCTCGGGAACGAAGCACCCAGTCTCCTTGACGGTAACTGCGCGACGGCGACCTGTTAGGAGGGTCCGTCGCGGATCCAGTTCTGAATCCCATCCACGGTAGGGCGAAACGGGGTTCACATACGTATCAAAGACGAAGAAATCCATAAGAATTCACGGTCCGTTGCGTCGTTAGGGCTCGACGACGTCCATCGGTCCGTCAGCGACGTCACCGTGCTCGACGACCGTTGGGAGCGTTCGGCGAGGCAGTAGGCTCGCCCAGGTCGCTCGGCTCCGACCGGTCACGCCCCTGGCGAACCAGGTTCGAGCCATGAGGGCGGTGAAGACGAAGCCGACGCCGTAGACGATGACCAGCGCGAGCGGGGCCGCGACCTGCCAGGGCAGGTGGACGCCACTGGCGCCGCGGAGCCGAACCAAGGCGGGAATCCATACC
>JAKAFH010000110.1 GCA_021818025.1 Actinomycetes bacterium
CCGATTCCGACGATGACCGCCAAACTGTCCGGCTTCCCGTCGGAATCACTGTCCGCCTTCCATCGGAATCACTGTCCGGCTTCCGTCGGTTTGACTGTCCGGCTTCCGTCGGTGCAGGCAAACATCCCACGGGCGTGCGGAGTGAGCCCACCACAGACGTTGACGGCGTAGGTATAGACGTGTCCCAACATCCCACGGGCGTGCGGAGTGAGCCGTCCCCCTAGCAGGTAGGAGCACGTTACTTGGAGGTCCCAACATCCCACGGGCGTGCGGAGTGAGCCACCCAGTCGGCCATTTTCCCGATTTCCCCGTACTGTCCCAACATCCCACGGGCGTGCGGAGTGAGCCCGGTGAGTTTGTGTGGATGAACCCGCGCCACCCGGTCCCAACATCCCACGGGCGTGCGGAGTGAGCCGAGGTGAGCGATGAGGCGGCAAGGGAGGGGAGATGTCCCAACATCCCACGGGCGTGCGGAGTGAGCCTGCCGGAACCCCAGAGTCCTCATCAGCCGCCACTTGGATACCACCCCCCGCGAACCGTGAGCCGTCCCCGGGACCGCGGTGAAGGCGGCTAATCGCGCCACCTCCAACCCCCTGCCACGAGAGTAATCTGCGCGGATCGCGAACCCCCCAGGGTTTTCGTGGGCGCTCTAGGTTCGCGCGACTCGCCGTGGAGTTGTCAAGACACCCTGAGCTCGCCGGGCTCCTCGCACACGCGTGGGTTGTTCCGCAGGGTTGGCGTTGCGCTGAGTGCACCGCCGTGGGACTTCCCCACGGTGACTTGCCGCGCTCTACGCGACCCGCTCAGTATAGCCCCGGTTGCCGCAGTCAAGCCCCTCGACGCTGGTCAACCGTGGAGCTGTCCACCCGACCTCAGGCGCCGAACGATCTCGCTCTGAACGACACCCCAGAACACCTTGCTCTCCGCCCAATGTCCGCCGAGGATGGTCGCCGAGGGATCGCGGAACAGGGTGACGCGGCCCCCGGAGAGTTCAGCCTGGGCGAGGTCGAACTCGGCGACAACGACGTCAGCGATGTCCTGTAGGGCGACGTCATCCTCCCCGCCCTGAGGGGCCTCGCCCCCGGTCTCGATGCCGACCGCGCGAGCGGCGTGGCTCCAGCTGCGGTGCGCTTCGAGAGTGAACGTCCCAGCACCTTGGGTTGTCTCACGGAGCACGACGGCGCCACCACCGAAGACACTCTGCTGCCGCTTGCCGAGCTTCGCCGCTCCGAAAACCGGCGGGTCGTCGCTGATCCGGGTCGCCGTGAGACGGAACGGCTGGGCATATCCCTCGAGGGACCAGACGGCGAGGTTCTGGGCGGCGTTGATATCGGCGTTGCGGGTCCTCAGGCCGTCGCTGCCATCGACCGAGACCAGCAGCTCCCCGCGCCCGAGCGGGAGCAGGTCGCCCTCGAGGACGGCCGCGGGATCGATGCCGGCTCGCCGCAGGCGCGCCGCCAGGGCCTGTCCTTGGGCCGAGCGCATGAACCCCATCAGGTCATGCGTGGCGTGCTCGCACCGCACTCCCGGCGCGCGTGACAACGCGTCGAACCGGCTCGAGAACCGAGCCGAGGTGTCCAGCACGGCGATGCCGTAGCACTCCGCTTGAAGTTCCACCGTGCGGTTGATCTCGCGGTGCGCCCAGCGCATCAGCTGCCGGTTCTCGGCCGGGGGTCGGTCGGAGCGGGAGAGGTAGCGCCCGAGGTCCTCAAGAACGATCACATCCACCGGCTTGTGCCGATGGACCCACGCGCCGTTGAAATATGCGAGCCCGCGCGCCGCCTGGACGATCAGGTCCGCGGTGGTCTTCACACGGTCGTCCTTGAGGGCGTTGATGTGTGCGAGAAGCTTCGCCGCCACTGTCCCGAACCGCTCGCGGTCCAAGCGCTGCACATCTTCGTGGCGAGGCCGCTGGTGGCGGTGCCATGCCATCAGAAGCCGTCGGGTGCGCTCGAGGTACTCGATGCGCCAGACGCTCTTGCCACCGAGAGGCTCGTGCATCCGCTGCCTTGTCCGCCTGCGCCAGACGCTGATCTCCTGGCCAATCGCACGCTCGAGTGCCATGAAGACACGCTCGCACGCCTCAGCCCACGCTTCCTGAGGCGCGGCGACCTGGCTGCCGAGGCCAGCCGCAAGCGCCCGAACCTCGTCGCTGCCCAGTCGAACCGTATCGCTCGCCACAAGTTCCTCGAGCCGCCTCTGCCTCTCGTCCCGGTCGGTCGCATGGAAGAGGCGGCGCACACGCCAGAGGGCTGCCAACGAGGCGCGAAGGCCAGCAACCTCCGCGGCCTCGGCCTGCCGGCGACGCGTCTCCTTCTTCCCCGAATGCTCGCCGGGGAGCCGCAGCATCGCGCTGCGCTCGTGGACCACCGGGCACCCTCCCACCTCGGCCATGGGCCAGTGCGACGCGCTCGGCGCCTCCTTGCTGACCCGGAAGACAGCGATCGAGGCGGCCGCGCGCAGGCCGAGATCCACCGACAGGACGGAGAAGCCGTCGCCGACCTGGGTCGTCGACGTCCGCCGCTTGTCGAGCGAGCTCTTGAGCCAGGTTGCCTGCTTGCGCCGTGCGCGCAAGCGGTCCTCGGCGCCCGGCTCCGAGATGTCGACAGCGACCTTGAGGAACACATCGCCGAGCGCGCCGGCCGCAAGACGCTTGGCGTCGGTGCCCTCCAGCCTTGCCCGGTCGAACAGCAGGTTCGATCCGCCGATCTGGCCCGAGATCCTGCTCAGCCTGTCTTGAGCCTCGGCCTCGAGCAGCAGAGGCCGCTCGGCGCGCCGGCGACTGCCGTCGCTGATCCGGATCTTGCCGAGGAAGAACTGTCGCGACGGTGCCAATCGGAACGAAAACGTCTCCTGGACAAGCAGCTCGTCGTCGCCCGGGGCGAGGAGCTGGATGCTCGCGACCGTTCTCCCGCCCTTGTCGGATTCGAGGACGAAGGGGGGTTGGTTGGAGTTGTTCGGCGGGTCAAAGCCGGCCCACTGAGGATGGCACCGTGCGTCCGGAGGCGTGTAAAGCGGGAGGCGACGCGTGCGGTCCACCAGGTCCAGGAGCCTGTTGTAGGCGGCGACGCGGGAGACCGTGTCGTCCGCGAGGTCGGCCATCCACTGCTGGCCCGGCAGTCCCAGCCACCGCAACGCGACCTCGGACCCGAACGCGCGCCCCATCTGGCGCTGGAGGTCGTGGACGAACTCGACCCTCGCCTCCTGACTCGCGCCTGGGTGCGATCGGAGCCAGTCGCGTAACTCCCGCCACCCGCGGAGCTCCCGTGGACGCAGCCGGTACACGCTCTGCGGCGTCCAGAACGAAACCTCCTCGAGTTCACCTTCTCGCCTGGACTCGAAGCCGCGGATCGCCTCGAGTGTCTTCCGACACGATTCGCCGTGGGCACGCGCCCAGCCGAGTCGCCGCTCCTCGCGCTCCTCGTACTGGCGGCGAGTCCGGTCGGCCCAAGACTCCCACGAGTTCAGGTGCGAGACCGCGAGCGCCAGCGCCATCCGTTCATAGGTGGTCAACCGTTCGCTCTCCGCGAGGCGACCACGGGCGTGGGGCTCGAGGAGCGGAAGGACGCCGTTCTCCTGCAGCCAAGCGAGGGGATCGCCCTCCGCGCTTTGGTCGGACTTCCGGAGGTAGCTCGCCAGCGCCTCAACCCAGCTAGGATCGTCAGCTTTGTACAGCTTCACCCAACGTGCCGGGGCTCCGGTCGCACGAAGCAACTCGTCCTGGTGCGCCGTGATGAGTCGCTTGGCCGCGCGCTCGAAGTCTGCCGCCGGCCCCTCAAGGTGCTGGCGGAGCGGCTCGAGGGTTTCGAGTTTCCGGCGCCGCGACTCGAACGCGGCGGACGCCGCATCGACCAGCGCGCTGTGGTAGCTGCGGCCGTCCTGTGCGCTGCCGCTGCCGGGCTCGACACTGCTCCGCACGATCTGTTCGTAGAGCGCCCGCAGCTTTGGCAGCGCCTCCTGCGCCCTCTTCGGCTCACGCCCCAGACGCAGCAGGCGCTCCCGGAGTCGACCGCTCCAGACATCGCCGGCCTCGACCACCTCTACCCCGTCCGGACCACGAACCAGCACGTCAGCCTGCCGCATCTCGAGTAGCAGGCGCTCGTAGTGCGCGACTGCCTCGTTGACGAACAGGTGTGTGGCCCAGAGCGCACGCCGAGCGCGCACGGCGTCAGGCGCTTCGCTACGCGGGACAACCAGCTTGAACTTGATCGTACGCGTCGCCATTAGGGGCACTCCTTGTTGGCGACCGCGATGCTAGCACTCCTACGCGCTGGAGTGCGTTAGAGCTGTCCGGTCGATTCGAGTCAGAAACGGCGCAACCCTGATATTGGCCCATCAGATTGCGGTGACGACTGCTCACGCTGCTGACCGCCGGGCGGTCCGTCGTCCTCGTCGTTCACGCCTCTGAGTTCTGGCGAGGTCAGGCGCGAATTCACACCAACGGCGGCTGGTGCAAGGCCGGCCATTCGAGCCTGGAGGAAGGGGAGACCGCCGAGGAGACGTCGTAGCCACACGTGGTGCGGCGGTACGAGCCAGGTACGACCCAGCACCTAACGGAGAACTATCTCAATTAAAAATAGCGTCAGAAGCTATTGGATTTGGGTGCCTTACAATTGGCTGGGGAGCAGGGATTCGAACCCCAATACCGTGGTCCAGAGCCACGTGTCCTGCCATTGGACGACTCCCCAGCACGGCTGGGACGCCAATTGTAAGCCAACCCGGCTCGGTGTCAACTTGAA
>JAKAFH010000111.1 GCA_021818025.1 Actinomycetes bacterium
GCGAACCTGACCCAGCCCACCCGCTCCGGTTACACCTTCGCCGGCTGGTCCATGACCTCAGGCGGATCGGTCATCGGAACTGCGACGATCAACTGCTCGACGACCACGCTCTACGCCCAGTGGACGGTGGTGCCGAATAACGCGGCTTCCTTCAGCGTCGCCAAGTCCGCGGTCGTCTCGGGCAGCGACATCAACTACACCATCACCGCGACCAACTCCGGATCGGCCTCGGGCACGGTGAGCCTGACCGACGCCATCCCGACGGGCACGACCTACGTGAGCGCTTCGGTCGCGTGTGCGAGTGCGACCTGCAGCGAGTCGGGCGGCACCGTCACCTGGACCGCGACCGTCGCGGCCCCGGGCTCGGCGACGCTCACCTTCAGCGTCAACGTTGATCCGACGACGACGTCGGTCTCCAACACCGCCTACTGGTCCGGGCCGGGCTGCGCCACCAACACCTGCTCGACCAACACGGTGACGACGCCAACGACCGACACAGTCACGTTGCAAGGCAATGGCGGCACTTTCGCGGGTGGCGCCACGAGCACCACCACTAGCTGCCCGATCGGCGGGGTGATCACGCTGGCGAACCTGACCCAGCCCACCCGCTCCGGTTACACCTTCGCCGGCTGGTCCATGACCTCAGGCGGATCGGTCATCGGAACTGCGACGATCAACTGCTCGACGACCACGCTCTACGCCCAGTGGACGGCTAACAATCCTGGACCCGTGACCGACACGGTCTTCTTCAATTCCGAGGGTGGTTCGGCGGTATCGCCGGTCTCTGGGGCCGACGGAACGTACGTCTCGCTGCCGGGCGCGCCAGTGCTCGCCGGCTACAGCTTCGACGGTTGGTTCTACGAGCCAAGCGGCGGCTCGCCGGTGACGTCGCCCTACAAGCTGGTCGGTACGTTGACCCTCTACGCCCAGTGGACGGCCAATGGCGGGGGCGGTGGCGGCGGTGGTTCGGTGATTAATACCGCGACCATCTCGATTACCAACATGCCCGCCGCACCCGAGAAGGGATCGAGTTTCACGCCGACCTACGCAACCAATAGCGACGGCACGGTCATCACGTGGCGGACGTCGACGCCGAGCACGTGCTCGCTCTCGACGTCGAGCCAACCAACCCGCGTGACGTTCGTCGGAACGGGAACCTGCTCATTGTCAGTCACCGTCGCGGCGACCGCGGACTACACCTCAGCTACAGGCACGGCGACGACCCAGGCGAGCAGCGCGGTCGCGAACAAGCCACTCAAGTACCCGCTGACCCTGACCGTGGTCGGTACCGGAGCCGTTCGTAGCAGTGCTGGATCGATGAACCTTCGTCACGCCGGTTCGGTTGCGCGCACGTTCAACGCGAAGGCGCTGGTGAGCTTTACCGCCAAGCCGCTTCCCGGCTTCGTCCAGCGCTGGAGTGGCGCCTGCTCGGGCACGGCGCTCACCTGTCGTGTCACGATGACCAACGCCAAGCACGTACGCGTCGCGTTCCGCGCGGCGGTCACGATGCCCGTGTTCTACTTCGCGACGAACATGAGCAACATCACCATGCCAGCGGCGCAGGTCGCAAAGTTCCGCGCCGACCTGGTGACGTTGGTGAAGCTCCACGTGAAGACGCTCACGATTCGCGCCTACGCCGACTACCGAAACGGTGCGGCCTACAACCTGGCGCTCAGTCAGCGCCGAGCGAACAGCGTGACGGCCTTCGTCGAGAACCTGCTGGTGCAGTCCGGGTTGCCGCGGATGCCGATCAGGAACCTGGGGATGGGCATCCTTCGCGCGTCAGCGAACCTGCAGTTGGACCGTAAGGCCATTATTCAGTACATCTGAGCAGTCCACGTCAGTTGTCCGAGGGCCGATTCCGATTCCGCGGGGTCGGCCCTCGAGTACGCGGGACCCACGGCGTTTCGAACGCACGGTGACTGGCACGACGAAGCGTAGTCAGGTGAACCGCTCGGCGAGTGGCGAACGTCACGGAAACCTTGGGCCGGACTCTGGTGCACGACTCGAGGTCGATCGCGGCGTGGATGGCACCGATTGGTTGGCCCGCCAAAGACCGCTGGTGACCCGAGCGAGCCGTTTCGGCGAGGGCCGCGCCGCGACGATGGTTCGACCTGGTGGTCAGGCGCTGCGACAACGTTTGCGTCGAGGTCGTCAACGGTGCGTTCGGGCGATTCGGGGAGACCTTGTCTCGTAGAGTATAGAGATGGTGAGACGAGGACGACACCGCAGCGGTGGGCGCACGACGCCCAAGGGGACCCGGCCCGGCGAGTTCACCCACTCAGCGAGCCACCACGACCGTTCGGGCGAGCCGCCACTGCTCGCTGACATCCGCCGCACGCTCGACTCTCGCGAACCATTGGATTTCTTGGCTCTCGCGAGCAGTCTGATCGCCGCGCTGGATCCGCGGCAGGATAACCCGTTCGAGCGAGCAGCCGACGCGGAGAACCCGCGGCCCACGCTCGTCGAGTTCACCGACTCCTTCATCGGCACCGATCGCGTAGAGGCGACCGCGGTGCTCGCGGTGCTCGCTGCGTTGTCAAACGATGAGCTCCAACGCGCTCGCGTGCGACGCGAACTGGCGAGGCGCGACCACACACTGCCCCCGTGGCTCGCCACGCTCGACGCGAGCGCGGCGACGAGGGCCGTGGTGATGAGCCACGTGCTCGGCGACGGGGACAACGTGATGGTCGAGCTCACGATGCCGACGGGTCACGCGTTGAGTTTCGTCACCTATATCGACCACAACCTGGGCACCGTCGTGAAGGACGCCTACCCGGTGCCGGACTCGCTCGAGAACGTCGTGTCTCTCATGGCGAGCGCGAGTGACGATCCCGATATGACCTTTCGCGACCTCAGCCTCGCCGACGCGCGCGAGCGCATCACCGCCGCCATCGAGCTCGGCGCGATGACCTACCCACCGTTTGAGACGGACACCTGGCCGGCCTGTCGACCCCTCGTGGAGTGGGTGACGCGCCTGCTCCCGGCGGGCGGGACCGGCTACGTCCGACCCACCTGGGACGAGGGGGCCACGCGTGATCTCGCGGCGCGGTTCTTCGCGAGTCCCTACGGTGCCGATCTCGACGACCGCGACCACCGGAGCCTGCTCGAGTCGATCCTCTGGTTCGCCACCGACTACGGGCCCGGCGATCCGCTGCGGTGGAGTTCGGTCGCCGTCGAGATCCTCCTGCTCGACTGGCTGCCGCGCAAGGTCCTCGCCGAGACGCCGTACCTCGCGCTCGCGCCCGACCTGCTTCGCGCCTTCGTGCGCTTCTGTCACGCCGAGCGGGGCATTCGAACGACGCTCACCGACGAGACCCTCGAGGCCGTCGACCGCTACGAATCCGAGTACCTTGCGCGCATCAACGCACCACATTTGCGCGGCGCCGCAGCGTTGCTCGCCGCGTCCGGTCTCCTTAACGACGAGGACCTGGCGGACTTCGATGACGAGGACCTCAAGGACGCCGAGGACTACCTGGACTACGCGACCTACGCCCTCGGGTGGCTCCTTGAGGCCGTCGGCGGTCCCGAGGCCCTGGTGACCCTTAACGACACGGCCCTGCCCGATCGGGCGTTTTCGTGGACCGGTATCGCGAAGGACACCGTCGAGCGGGTCGCTGAGGTGCTCGATCACTGTGACCGGTTCTGTGACGAGGTGCTCGACGTCGAGTACCGAAGCGCCTGTCGACGCTTCCTCGAGCGGGTGGCGCGCGGCGACCCGGCCGTCTTTCGCCGTAAGGCGAGTTCCAAGACAGCC
The DNA here is from genome assembly GCA_021818025.1 of Actinomycetes bacterium. Classification (GTDB taxonomy): domain Bacteria; phylum Actinomycetota; class Acidimicrobiia; order Acidimicrobiales; family RAAP-2; genus RAAP-2. The sequence continues at coordinate 3,758 of JAKAFH010000111.1, forward strand.
GCGGCGGCCGTCTGCTGGACCATCGGCAAGGCCAACGAGCTCTTCAACGCCGGGGGCGTGCGGGTGATGGACCTCACGGCGTACTTCGGGATTAGCCAGGGCGGCGTCTCCCAGCGGGCCGACACCTTCATCCGCGCCGCTGGCTACCAACGAGGCGGCGCACCCGGGGAGATCAACCTCGGTGACCTCGACCTGCTGGTCTCAACGCGACGCCGACAGATCGCGACGATGCGCGACCTGTTGATGGACGTCGACCCGCTCGACTGAGGTACCCGGTGCGAGGGTGTCGATCACTCGCACCTCGGCCATTCGCGCGGGAGAGCCCGACGGATTCGACGGTCGCCGGATGTGGCGCTGTGCCAGTCACGCGGAGCGAAGTCGATCGCGACGTAGCGTTTACGCGATGGATGGCGACCGATGGGATGTCGGCGCGGGTCGTGGGTTCACCTGCCCAGTGTAGCACGACGTGCTACACTGGGCAGGTGAACCGAGAGATCACCCAGCGCGAACTACGAAACAACAGCGGCGAGATCATGCGAGGTGTTGACGCCGGTGAGACGTACGTTGTGACCCGCAACGGCGTACCGGTGGGCGAGCTTGCCCCCCGGCGTCGACACCGCTTCGTCACTGCCGACACTGTCGTGGCGGCGTTCACGGGAGCCCCCTCCGTCGACTGGCGCAGGCTGCGCTCCGATCTCGATCGCGTCGCGTCACAGGATGTGGAACCTCGTGGCTGAACGACATCGCCATCCGCGGGGCATTATCGACACCTCAGTCGTCATCGATCTCGAAATGATTGACCCGGGCTACCTCCCGGTCGAACTCGCAATCAGTTCGATGACGATGGCCGAACTCGCGGCGGGACCGCACGCCACCGACGACGTCAGTGAACGGGCTCGGCGTCAGGATCGTCTGCAACGGACCGAAGCGGTCTTTGATCCCCTGCCCTTTGACGTCGAAGCCGCTCGCGCCTA
>JAKAFH010000112.1 GCA_021818025.1 Actinomycetes bacterium
GCACCTTCACCGCGGTGACGCCCGAGCCGAAGGACTTCGCGGGCGGCTTGCCGCCGACCTTGGCCGGGTTGAGCTTGTAGTACTCGCTCTCGATCCAGGTGACGATCGGCCCGAGGCCGTGCTGGCGGCCCCATTCGGCCCCGCGCGCCATGTAGCTCACGCCGTAGGTCGGGTTGCGCAGCGCCATGGCGAGCGTCCCGCCGAGGTAGGCGACGACTACGAAGGTGACCGTCGCGAGCGCCACGATCGCGCGGCGCCGCCAATAGACGCGCTGGGGCAGTCGGTGGTTACGCGGCGCCGACGGCGGCCGATAGACGGGGCGGGCGGCATCCATGGAGTTCCATTCTTCCACGGACGGTTCAAGGTTCATTCAGCGTCATCAGGGTTTCTTAATGACGTTTTAGAAACGACGCGCGATCAGGCCTCGGCGCGGCGAAGCGGCGTCATGGCGAGCACGAGCTGCTTGGTCCCGTGCTCGACGAAGGACACGGTCGCGCGAGCGCGAACGCCCTCGCCCTCGACGCGCACGACGGTTCCCACGCCGTATCGGTCGTGCACCACCCGCTCGCCGGTCACCAGCCCGAGGGTCTCGGCGCCCGTCGAGCGAACCGGCGGGGCCGCACCGGCCCCGATGGCCCGGCCCGAGGCGAACTCGCTCGCTCGGCCGACGAAGCCCTCCTCGAACTCGACCTCGCGCTGGCGCAGCGGAGTACTGCGCGAGACGTCGTGCACGAGCTCGGCCGGGATCTCGGTGAGAAAGCGGCTCGGCAGGGCGTCGGTGCGCTGGCCCCACTGGGTCCGGCTCCAGGCGTGGGTGAGCACGAGGTGCGACATCGCCCGGGTGATCCCGACGTAGCAGAGTCGCCGCTCCTCTTCGAGCTCGTCCTCGTCGGCGAGGGCTCGGCGGTGCGGGAAGATCGTCTCCTCGAGGCCCGTGATCGCGACGACCGGGAACTCGAGCCCCTTGGCGACGTGCAGGGTCATTAGCGAGACCGCGCCCGCGCCCGGGTCGAGCTGGTCCGAGTCCGCGACGAGCGCGACGCGCTCGACGAAGTCCTGGACCGTCTCGTACTGCGCCGCGGCCGAGGCCAACTCGCCGAGGTTCTCGAGCCGGCTGGCGGCCTCGTCGGGCGGTCCCTCGCGCAGCGCCGCGCCGAGCCCCGACTCCTCGACGATGGCGTCGATCAGCTCGCGCGGGGTCAACTCGGTAACGCGCGCGCGCAGGCGATCGAGCACCTCGGCGAATCGCGTCGCGCCCGCGAGGGCGCGACCCGTCAGACCGGCTGCCGCCGCGTACCATGGCGCCTCAGAAAAGGAGAGCGCGTGCTCGGCGGCGTAGGCGCCGAGCTTGGCCTGGGCGACCTCGCCCACGCCGCGCTTGGGCTCGTTGATCACCCGCCGCGCGCAGGCTTCGTCGCGCGGGTTCACCACGAGGCGCGCGTAGGCGAGCGCGCTCTTGACTTCCTTGCGGTTGTAGAAGGGCAGGCCGGCGATCACGCGGTAGGGCACGCCGGCGTGGAGGAACTCCTCTTCGAGCACGCGGCTCTGGGCGTTGGTGCGGTAAAAGACCGCCATGTCGGACCACTCGAGGTGCTGCTCGATGCGCAGCCGGCGCAGTTCGCTAGCGAGGTAGCGACCCTCCTCGTACTCGTCCCCGGCCCGGTAGAGCTGGATGCGACTGCCCTGGTCGCCCTCGGTGAAGAGGTGCTTCGCGCGGCGCCCGGGGTTCTTGGCGATCACGGCGTTGGCCGCGTCGAGGATCGTCTGGGTGGAGCGGAAGTTCTGCTCGAGCACGATCACGTCGGCGTCGGGGAAGCGCTCTTCGAAGAGCAGGATGTTGCGCACGTCCGCGGCGCGGAACCGGTAGATCGACTGGTCGGCGTCCCCGACCACACAGAGGTTGCGGTGCCGCTCGCTCAAGGTGAGCACGAGCTCGTTCTGGACCCCGTTGGTGTCTTGGAACTCGTCCACGAGCAGGTAGCGGAATCGGTCCTGGTAGCTCGCGCGCACCGCCTCGTCGCGCTTCAGCAGCTCCAGGGCGTTCACGAGCAGGTCGTCGAAGTCCATCGCGTTGGCCAGGCGCAGCCGCTTCTCGTAGTGCGCGAAGATCTCGGCCACGCGCCGGTGGAAGGGGTCGTCGCCGTAGCGATCGGCGTAGCGCAGCGCGTTCACCGACTCGTTCTTCGCGGCCGAGATCGCCGCGGCGACGCTGCGCGGGGGCAGGCGCTTGGGGTCGAGGTTGAGCTCTTTCATGATGATCTCGACGGCCGCGCGCGCGTCGCCGGCGTCGTAGATCGAAAAGCCCCGCTCGTAGCCGAGCGCGTCGGCGTGGCTGCGCAGGATGCGCAGACAGGCCGAGTGGAAGGTCGAGACCCACATGCGCGACGCCGCCTCGCCGACGAGGTCCACGACGCGCCGGCGCATCTCGTCGGCCGCCTTGTTGGTGAAGGTGATCGCCATCACCTCATGCGCGCGGGCGTCGCCCGTCGCGAGCAGGTGCGCGATGCGCCGGGTCAGCACGCGCGTCTTGCCCGAGCCCGCCCCGGCGACCACGAGCAGCGGCCCGCCGCGCTGGGTAACGGCCGCGCGCTGGGGCTCGGTCAGGTCGCTGAGCAGCGCCGCGGGGTCGGGCGCGGGGGTCGGGTCGTCAAAGAGCGACTCGTCCGAGAAGTACCGCGTCACTCCCACTCGATGGTGCCCGGCGGCTTGCTCGTCACGTCCAGGGCCACGCGGTTCACGCCCTCGACCTCGCGGATCAGCCGGTTGGCGATCCGTTCCACGAGGTCATAGGGCAGGCGCGCCCAGTCGGCGGTCATGGCGTCGTCACTGGTGACCGCCCGGATCACGATCGGGTAGGCGTAGGTGCGCCCGTCGCCCATCACCCCGACCGTGCGCACGGCGGGCAGCACCGCGAAGCTCTGCCAGAGCTCGCGGTAGAGGCCCGCACGGCGGATCTCGTCGACGACGACGGCGTCGGCGCGACGCAGGATCTCGGCGCGCTCGCGGGTGACCTCGCCGACGATGCGCACCCCGAGCCCCGGACCCGGGAAGGGCTGGCGCCAGACGATGCCCTCGGGCAGGCCGAGCTCCTCGCCGACGTGGCGGACCTCGTCCTTGAAGAGCTTGCGCAGCGGCTCGATGAGCGTGAAGGAGAGGTCCTCGGGCAGGCCGCCGACGTTGTGGTGGCTCTTGATGGTGGCGGCGTGGCCCGAGCCCGACTCGATGACGTCGGGGTACAGCGTCCCCTGGACGAGGAACTGCGGCCCGTCGCCGCCGGCGCCGAGGTCGCGCGCGACGGCCTCGAACTCGCGGATGAAGAGCTCGCCGATGATCTTGCGCTTGGCCTCGGGGTCGGTGACCCCGGCGAGTGCGTCAAAGAAGCGGTCCTGGGCCTTCACGTGGATGAGCTCGACGCCGAACTGCTCGGTGAAGGTCGCCTCGATCTGCTCGCCCTCGCCCAGGCGCATGAGCCCGGTGTCGACGAACACGCACGTCAGCTGGGTGCCGATCGCGCGGATCACGAGCGCGGCGGCGACCGCCGAGTCGACCCCGCCCGAGAGCGCGCAGAGCACCTTCGCGTCGCGCACGCGCGCGCGGATGGTGGCGACCTGCTCGTCGATGATCGAGGTGTTGGTCCACGTCGGCGCGATCCCGGCGAGGTCGTGCACGAAGTGCGCGAGCAGCTCCTGGCCGCGTTCGGTGTGGGCGACCTCGGGGTGGAACTGCACGGCGTAGCGCCGCGCCCGGTCGTCCTCCATCACCGCGACCGGCGCGCCGGGCGTCGAGGCGGTGACGGTGAAGCCCTCGGGTGCGCGGGTGATCGCGTCGCCGTGGCTCATCCAGCACGTGCTCGCGTCGGGCCAGGCGTCGAGCAGCGACGAGGGGCCGGTGCGGACGAGCTCGGTGCGGCCGTACTCGCCCGCGCCCGTGTGGCCGACCTCGCCACCGAGCTGTTGGGCCATGAGCTGGGCGCCGTAGCAGATGCCCAGGATCGGCACGCCGAGCTCGTAGATGGCCGGGTCGAGGCTCGGCGCCGGGGTCTCGTAGACGGACTTGGGCCCGCCCGACAGGATGATCGCGGCGGGCGACTTCGCGCGAACCTCGTCGGCGCTAATGGACGCCGGGACGATCTCGGAGTACACGTGCGCCTCGCGCACGCGCCGCGCGATCAGCTGCGCGTACTGGGCACCGAAGTCGACGACGAGGACACTCAATGGCCCATGCCCACGCCCTGGGCCCGCTGGAGCGACTTGCCCTCGGTCTGCAGGGACGGCGCGAGCATGACCTCGGCCTTCTGGAACTCCTTCAGCGACTCATAGCCGCACGTCGCCATCGACGTGCGCAGCGCGCCGAAGAGGTTGAGGCGGCCGTCGTTCTCGTGAGCCGGTCCGAGGAGGATCTCTGCGAGCGTGCCGCGCACCTGGGTGCGCACCCGCGTGCCGCGCGGCAGCGTCGGGTGGAAGGTCGCCATGCCCCAGTGGAAGCCCCGCGCGGGCGCCTCGACGGCGCTCGAGAGCGGCGAGCCGATCATGACCGCGTCGGCGCCACAGGCGATTGCCTTGGCGATGTCGCCGCCCTTGCTCATGCCGCCGTCGGCGATGACGTGGACGTAGACGCCGGTCTCGTCGAGGTGGCGCATGCGCGCGCCCGCGACGTCCGCGATGGCGGTCGCCTGGGGGACCCAATGCC
>JAKAFH010000113.1 GCA_021818025.1 Actinomycetes bacterium
GCGAGCCCGATGAGCGCGTAGCCCTGGTCGCACGAAGGCGGCAGCATCTGGGGGATGTCACCGCCACAGGGGACGAAGGCGTAGTTCGAGAGCGTCTTGTTCGAGTCGGGTAGATGGATCGTCGCGCGGACCGGGAAGCTCTTCGTGAAGAGGCTCGGCTTCTTCGCCACGACCGCGCTCGTGGTCACGATCTTGAACGTGGAGCCCGGTGGGAAGGTCTGCTGGATCGCGAGGTTACCGAGCGGGGGGAACCCGTAGGCGTTGTTGGCGACGTCGGTCTTCCAGGCCTTCTCGGCCACGGCGAAGCTCGACGACTCGAACGGCTTGGGGTCGTAGGTCGGGTTCGAGTACATCGCGAGCACCGCACCGGTGCGCGGGTCGAGCACGACCGCGCCGCCGTCGCGCCCGGCCAGAGCCGTCGCGGCGACGCGCTGCAGCGACGGCTGGAGGGTCAGCGAGACCGTGTCCGCGGCCGACGTCGGCGCGAGGACCTGGGCCAGGCTCTGGGGCGGCTGCGCGTGGGCGATGAGGTACTGGTTGTACTCGGCCTCGAGCGCCCAGGTCCCGTAGAACGGCGAGGCGAAGCCCACGAGACCTGAGGTGAGCGAACCCAGTGGGTAGACGCGCGTGTAGGGGTAGTAGCCCTTTGACGTCGGGACGGACTGCGCGAGGATCGTCCCGTCGGCGGCCACGATCTCGCCGCGCGGGTACTGGTTGTTGGACTGCGAGTTCCGCGGGTTCTGCACCGAGGCGTCGAGGGCCGGCGCCTTGAAGTACTGGATGTTGACCGCCTGGGCGGCGATCGCCGCGAACAGCAGCATGATGGCGATCGCAAAGACACTCAGGCGACGCGACATGGCTTAACCCTTGGCCTTGGTCGTCGTGGTCACCGGACGGGTGGTGGTCGTGGTCGACGAGGCCGGGGTCGTGGTCGTGGTCGTGGTGGGAATGGTGCGCGAGAGGTGCCAGGCCCGGTTGAGGTACGCCGCGTAGTTCAGCGCCGACGTGAGCGAGGGCTCACTGATGGTCGCGGCCAAGAGCCGTTGGTCGGCGGGGCGCAGATGAGCGGAGGGGTACGACGTATCAAGGACCTTACGCGATGCGAACCATAGGACCCCATTGGGCTGGCCCTGGTAGACGGCGATGTAGCCCGAGTCGTCGGCCAAGTAGTACGTCGAGTACGCGTACCAGTGCATGATGGCGACGAAGCCGGCCGCCACGCCGACGAGGACGAGCGACGCCAGCGCGACGCGCCACGTGAGCCACGACGACCGGCGCCGCGTCGTGCGCGGCGGCGCAACCGCCGCCGGGGCGGTCGAGATCGTCTTCTTCACCGGGGTCATCGTCGACACGACGTCGTCGAACTCGACCAGGACGACCGTGATGTTGTCGTGCCCGCCCGCCTCGCGGGCGGCCGCGACCAGCTTGTCCACCGCGTCCTCGAGGGGCATCGGCGGGCTCGCGAGCTGCACGAGCTGCTCGGGGGTGAGCTCGTTGGAGAGGCCGTCGCTGCACAGCAGGAGCCGGTCGCCCGGCTGGGCGACCACCGAGACCATGTCGATCTCGACCGTCTCGTCCATGCCGAGCACCCTGGTCAGCTGGTGGCGCCGGGGATGGACCGCCGCTTCCTCGGGGGTCAGTCGACCCATCCGGACCCACTCCTCGGCGACGCTGTGGTCGTCGCTCAGCTGGCGTAGCGCGCCGTCGCGCAGTTGGTAGACCCGTGAGTCGCCCACGTTGACGAGCGTCGGCGAGACGATGCCGGCCGCGTCCTCGGTCAGCGCGATCGCGATGACCGTAGTGCCCATGCCGAAGTGGTCGGGGTTCGCGACGGCGTCAGCGAGTACCGACTGGTTCGCGGCCTCGACCGCGGCGTAGAGACCGTCCACCGTCTCGTCCTCGTGGAACTCACGGGTGATCACCTCGACGGCCAGCGACGAGGCGACCTCCCCCGCGGCGTGTCCACCCATCCCGTCGGCGACGATGGCCAGCGTCCGGTCCACGGACCAGGCGTCTTCATTCGCGTCACGCACGAGGCCGGTATCCGTGGCGGCCGCGTAGCGCCACCGCGTCAACGAACCACCTCCAAGAGGACGCCTCCGACCTGGATCACGTCGCCCCGCTTGAGCAGCACCCGTCCGCGAAGGAGTTCCTGGTTCACGTAGGTCCCATTGGTCGAACCCAGGTCCTCGATCGACAGGTCGCCCGCGTCATTGGCGACGCGGGCGTGGCGCGTCGAGAGATACGTGTCCGCGAGCGCCACGTCACAGTCGGCGCCGCGGCCGATCACGACCGCGAGGTCCACGTCGATCCGCTGTCCAGCCATGTCGTCGGGCTCAAGGAACTCCAGTGCCAGGGGTGTCGAGCGCTTGCGCCGCGACCGACCGTTCTCCTGGTCGGCCGGACGGGACTCGACCATCGCCACCCGTAGGATGCGGGCGAAGAAGAGCAGGGCCACGACCATGACCAGAACCTGCAGCGGCCGGATCACCGCGGCGTAGTTCGACGACGCGGCGAGAAGACTCAAGCCAACTCAATCCGTAGGTGCAGTGCCCCGACCGTCACGTCGTCACGAGGCGAGAGCGAGACGGCCGTGACGCGATGTCCGTTCACGTAGGTCCCGTTCGTTGACTGCAAATCCCTGATGGCGACCCCTTCAGCGGTTCGCCAGACCTCCGCGTGGCGACGCGAGACGTTCGAGTCGTTGATGACGACGTCCACCTCGGGGCTCCGCCCGATCACGACCGGCCGATCACCGATCGTGAAGGTGCGCCCGTCGTCGGCGATGAGCCGCGGGTGCGCGTCACCGCCGAGGAAGTCGGTCTTGACGGCGAGGTCACCAGTGCGAAGGTCGTCGTCGACGAATATCTCGACGACGACGGGCCCGACGAAGTTGTAGCCCTCGTTGATCGCGTGCTGGCGCACCGTCTCCTCGAGTTCGCTGATCAACGCCTTTTGGAAACCGTCGAATCGGTTGGCGTCCGCCGGGCTCAACCAGACGTGGACCTCGTTGGGCGAGATCGGTCCCTGGTTCGTCAGCTGGCGTGTCAGGTCGACCTCGCGGATGATCCGCGCGCCGATCTCAATCGGTTGGAGTCCACTCTTGAAGGGGCGTGCGAAGGTCCGCTCGAAGATCCGCTCCAGGCGGTTTTCCACAGACTTGAGCACCATAACCACCCAATGGTACTGGCCACCGCCCCAAAACCGACGTCGTAGACCCCAGGGTGGCCAACTTGGACTAATGTAACCAAGTCCCAGGGCGAGTGGCGAAATAGGCAGACGCGCAGGCTTCAGGTGCCTGTATTCGAAAGGATGTGGGGGTTCAAGTCCCCCCTCGCCCACCAATTAAAGGTGCGGATGACTCACGCTAACGAGCAGTTCCAGGGGTCTGCCCCGACTTTGGTTGACATCGGTTGTGAACATCATGCCGCGTCCGTCGCGGTGAAGGTCAACTCGAACTCGACCGGCGTGAGCTTGCCGAGCCGGCGCTGACGACGTCGGTTGTTGTAGGTGTGCTCGATCCAGGTGACGATGGCGAGACGCAACTCCTCGCGGGTGCGCCAGACTCGCTTCTGGTCTAGGACATTCTTTTGGAGGAGCGAGTGGAACGACTCCATGGCGGCGTTGTCGGCGGCCGAGGCAACCCGGCCCATCGAGCCGGCGAGTCCGTTCACTCGCAGCAGCCGCTGAAAACTCCGTGAACGAAACTGACCGCCGCGGTCGCTGTGCACGATCACGACCGCGACCGGCCCGCGACGGATCACGGCCTGGCGCAGGGCGTCACAGACCAGCTCGCTCGTCTCGCGCTCGGCGATCGCGTAGCCCACGATGCGGTTCGAGAAGACGTCCTTTAGAGAGCAGCAGTAGAGCTTGCCCTCAAGGGTCGGGTGCTCGGTGATATCGGTCAGCCACAGCTCGTTTGGCCGACTCGCGGTGAAGTCACGCTGGACGAGGTCGTCGTTGACCGCCGGTCCTGGCGTCTTGCCGGCGACCTTGCGACCCTTCTTCGTGGTCGTGGACCAGATCTGGTGTTCTTGGCAGATCCGCTGCACCCGGTTCTCACCGACCTCGCGGCCCCGGTCCTTGAGCTCGTCACAGAGGAAGCGATAGCCAAAGGGCGGGTCGTCTTTGTGCAGGTCGAAGAGCTCGTTCGCGAGGTGGGCGTTTTCCCAGTCGCGTCGACTGATCGGGCACTTCTCCCACTTGAAGAACGCCTGGCGGCTAAAGCCGAGCACCCCGCAGGTCAGCGAAACGGGGAAGCCCTCGTTCGCCAGTTCTCGGACCAGCGGGAACTTCATTTTGGGAGAGCGTCCTTGGCGAAGTACGCGGCGGCGCGGCGAAGGATTTCATTCTCCATCGTGAGACGACGGTTGTCGCGTCGCAGCTGGACGATCTCTCCTTGCTCCGAGCTCGTGAGCCCCACTCTCAGCCCGTCGTCGATGTCGGCCTGGTGCAGCCAGCGTTTAAGCGACGAGCGCGAGATGTGAAAGTCATGCGCGACCTCGTCATGGGTGAACTTGCCGTCACGGGCAACCCGCACGACGTCGTCCTTGAACTCTTTCGGGAACCTCTTGGCCATGGGGACATCCTTCCAGCACGGGGACTCCGTGCACTAGGGATGTCAACCAAACCGGGGGCAGACCC
>JAKAFH010000027.1 GCA_021818025.1 Actinomycetes bacterium
GCAGCGTCCTCGGCGCGACGACCCTCGCGCTCGCCCTTCTGGCCGGGCCCGTGCAGGCGGCCCCGACACCCATCGCCCTGTCGGCACGGGCCGGTCACGGCGCGGTCACCCTGAGCTGGCGCGCGCCGGCGGGCCTGATCGGCTATGTGGTGAGCGACTCGACCGACGGCGTGCACTTCAGCGAGGTTCGCGCCACGACCACGACCAGCACCGACGTCACCGGTCTCGTGAACGGACGGCGGTACTACTTCAGTGTGATCGGCATGGAGCGCGGCGCCGCCAACACCCTCGCCGGCGAACTCACCTCGGACGTCGTCGAGGCGACGCCCACCGGGCCACCGGGTGCGCCCACCGTGCTCGCGGTGTACGCGTCCAACCATCGCGTGACCGTCAGCGTTCGGCCGCCGGCGAACGACGGCGGATCGCCGGTGCGGGTCTTGGTCGTGCTCGGTCCCGCAACGCGCGGGTGTCGCCGCGGACTTCCCGCCATCGCTTCCGGGGTGCCGGGCGTCGCGCCAGCGGTGAGCTGCGTGGTCGGTGGGCTACGTGATGGACGGCGCTACCGATTCCGCGCCGTCGCCCTGTCAGCCGCGGGCCGAAGCGCCTTCTCGGCCTGGTCGGCCTCCGTGGTGCCGGGCCCGGTGCCCGCCGCGCCAGGGTCGGTGGTCGCCGTACCCGGGGATCAGTCGGTCACGACCTACTGGTCGCCCGCCTTCGGTGGTGGGGTGGCGGTGAACGGCTACGTGGTGAGCGTCAGCCCGGGTGGCGAGACGTGCGCGACCCACGGTGCCACGCCGGCGACCTCGTGCACGGTATCGGGCCTGCAGAACGGGCTGAGCTACGTCGCGAGCGTGGTCGCCACCAGCGCGACCGGTACGTCGGCGCCGACGACGGCCCCGAGTCCGGCGACGCCGACGCCGGCCGTGTTCAGTGCGCCCGTGGGCCCGTTCGCACCGGGGTCCTCGGCCCTGCCGGCCCCAGTGTCGACGCAAGTCGCCCAACTCGTCTCGTTCGTCGAGACCTCGCAGTCCACTTCGATCGTGGTCACCGGCTACGCCAACGACGTCGCGTCGGCGAACGCGCTCGCGGTGGCGATGCGGCGCGCCCGCGCGGTCGTCAGTGCGTTGCAGTCGGCCCTACCGGCGTCGAGCTCGGTGACGTTCGTGACGCGCGCGAGTGCGCGAACGACGACGACCGCCGATGGCTCGTCGGTCGTCGTGAGCGTCTCCTGACGACCGAGGTGCTGCGAGCCGGTCGGTCGATGAGCTCGGACGAGTCGCCGGCGTCGGTAGTGCCGCGCAGGGCAGCTCGAAGAAGGGGCCGCCAACGAGATCGCTGTGGTGCGATGGGTCACGTGCCGAGTCAGGGGGGCTCGTGAGTCGCACCGAGCGACTCGTGAAGACGATGGGCTAGCTCGATCGATGAGCGATGATGGCTCCGTGGACGAATCAGTGCATCGCTCGAGTCATGGGCGAGGGCTCGTGGCACGGTGTAGCCGGGCGTGACCGTCAGCGGCGACTGCGGCGTAGAACGCTCCTTGCCAACAGACGGCGCAGAGACCGGGACGACCCAGGGCCGTCGAACGTGCGCCGCTGGTTGCGCGGGACGTGAAGGAGACTACGATGCGCGAGAGGGCCGGTAACGCCGCTCGAGGGGGATCGTATGACCATCGCATCCGGTCAGTCACCTGATCGGAGCCCCCGCACGGACGGCCCGGCCGCCGCGACGGATCACGTGACCATCGAAGCGGTGCTTCGCTCGATGTTCGATCCGCTCGTCGTGCTGCGAGCCGTGCGCGATCGCGCCGGCGAGGTCGTCGACTTCGAGTACGTCGAGGCAAACGAGGCGGCGCTCGAGATCAATCACACGACCAGAGTCGCGCTCATCGGGTCCCGGCTGCTCACCTTGTTGCCGGGGCACCTCGACTCGGGACTCTTTGACCACTTCGTGCGCACCACCGAGACGGGCGAGCCGCTCGCGCTCGATCACCTGACTTACGCCAACGAGATCCTCGGGGTCGACGGGTGCTGGGACGTGCGCGCGGTCAAGGTGGGCGACGGCATCAGCTACACCTGGCGCGACGTGACCGATCGGGTCACCGAGAACGAGCGTTACCGGCTGCTCGCCGAGAACACCTCGGACATCGTGTCGGTGTCCCAACCCGACGGGGCCATCACCTGGGTCTCGGACTCGTTGAGCGCGATGACCGGCTGGCGGCCCGAGGAGGTGGTCGGGCACCGCTTCACCGAGTACGTGCACCCCGATGACCTGGACCAGGTGACCGGCGTGCAGCGACGGCTTCGCGATGGTGCTCGCCACGACCTCACGGCCCGGGTGCGCGGAGCTGACGGAGCGTATCGCTGGATGACGATATCGGTGCGCGACGTCGTCGGCCCGTCATCTGACGCGATTCGGGTCTCCTCGTGGCGCGACGCGAACGCCGCCGTCACGGCGCGCGAAGAGCTCGTCGAGTCCGAGCGGCGCTTCCAGCTGCTCGCAGAGAACGCGTCGGACGTGGTGATGATGACCAACCCCGAGGGCCAGATCGTCTGGATCTCGCCGTCGGTGGCCGACGTGCTCGGCTGGTCCGTCGAAGATCTGCTCGGCACGCTCTCGGTCGATCTCATCGCCGAACAGGACCGCGAGACGCTCCTCGGGTGGCGCGCGATCGTCTACAGCGGCCTTGACGTGCACGGCAAGAAGATCCGGTACCGCTGCGCGAACGGCGACTGGCGCTGGATGCAGCTGCACGCCCACCCGGTGCGCGCCCAGGACGCCACGATCGCCGCGGCCGTCGTGGGGCTGCGCGACTGCCAGCTCGAGGTTGTCGCGCAACGCGCCTTCGACACGCTCTCGGCGGCCGGGCGCATCCTCGCGCACGCCGAGGACGAGACGACCATGCTCGAGGCGATGTGCCAGGCTGCGGTCGACGAGGGCGGCTACGCCTTCGCGTGGTACTCGCGCGCGGTGCACGACGAGCGCCGGTCGATGTCGATCGTGGCCACGAGCCGACAGCACGCCGAGTACGCCAACGTCGTCGACGTGTCCTGGGGCGACGGACCCAACGGCGACGCCCCGATGGGTCGCGCGGTGCGCCTGGCCAAGACCGTCGTCGTGGACGACCTGGCGCGCGACGCCTGGACGTCGCCGTGGCGCGCGGTGACGGCTGGGCACCAGTTCCGCTCGGTGATCGTGGTGCCGGTGACGGTGGAGGGCTCGGTCGACGGCGTGCTCGTCGTCTACGCCGACGAGGTCGCCGGCTTCGGGACCAACGAGGTGACCCTCTTCGAGGACCTGGCGCGCGAGGTCGAGTTCGGGATTGGTCGACTGCGCAGCCAGGCGCAGCTGGTGGCCTCCCAGCGCGAGCAGAACTTGCTCACGAGGGTCATCGAGCAGGCCGGCGAGTCGATCCTCGTCACCGACGCCGACGGACGCATCGTCTACGCCAATCCGGCGCTGCAGCGCACGAGCGGCTACACGCTCGACGAGCTGATCGGCCTGAGCCCGACGATCTTCCAGCGGGACCTGACCCAGTGGCCGTCCTACGACGAGCTGTTCAACACGCTCGCGCCCGGGGAGAGCTGGCGCGGTCCGATGGTGAGCCGGCGCAAGGACGGCGAGCTGGTCGAGGAGGAGGCGACGATCACGCCGATCACCGACGAGTCGGGCGTTGTTGGCGCCTACGTCGCGGTCAAGCGCGACGTCTCGGCCGAGCGCTCCCTCGAGGCCGCGCTCACGCGCGAGCAGCGCGACCGCTCCGCCACCCTCGCGATCATGCGCACCGTGCGCGCCGGCGCCACCTTGGAGGCGACGGCCGGGGCCTTCGCGAACGCGGCGGTGGACATGGAGAACGTGGATGGGGTCGCCGTGCTGCTCGTCGAGCGTGACGGGCACCTGCGATCGGTGGCCTGCGCCGGCTCGACGATGCCCGGGCTCGCCCCGGGCGAGATGCTCGGGACCTCGGACTCGGCGAACCTGCTCGCGCGGACCCGGGTCGGCCCGTGGTGGTCGACGATCGCCGATCCGCCGCGCTCCATGAACCCGACGCTCGTCGCGCAGTGGGCCGAGCACGACTACGTGGCCACGATCGCGGCGCCGATCACCCACAACGACCAGCTGCTCGGACTCGTGCTGTTCGCCACCAAGGACCCGGCCGCCCCGACGTGGCTCGACGGACGAACCTCGACCTGCGAGCCGCTCGGCACGTTCGTCGGCACGCTCGTCGGGCGACAGGTCAACTTCTACGAGCGCACCGAGCGACTACGCGCCGAAGTGGGTGAGCTCATCGCCGCACGCCGGTTCCGGCCCGTCTTTCAGCCCTTCGTCGACCTGGTCACGGGCGAGGTCGTGGGCTATGAGGCCCTGACGCGCTTCGACGACGGCGCGGCGCCCGAACGTCAATTCCTCGCGGCGCACTCGGTTGGCCTCGGTGCGGCGCTCGAGGCGAGCTGCGTGCGCGCGGCCATCGAGGCGACCGCCGGGCTGGCCAACGACATCTGGCTGAGCGTCAACTTCTCCCCGACCGCGATCGTCGACGGCACCGCCGCGCGGGTCGTCGCGGCGGCCCCGCGCCCGATCGTCATCGAGATCACCGAGCACGCGATCGTCGAGGACTACGCGGCCGTCCGCCAGGCGATCGCGTCGATGGAGAACGTGCGCCTCGCGGTCGACGACGCCGGGGCCGGCTTCACGAGCCTCACCCACATCATCGAGCTCGATCCGGACTTCGTGAAGCTCGACGTCTCGATCGTGCGCGACATCGACCGCGACCGCGCCCGCCAGGCGATGGCGGCCGCCATGTACTACTTCGCCGACAAGAGCGACGCCACGATCATCGCCGAGGGCGTCGAGACCGAGGCCGAGGCCGCGACGCTGCGCGCCATCGGGGCCTCGATCAGCGCGGGGGGACTGCTCGGGCAGGGCTTCTTGTTCGGCCGACCCGGCGAGCTCGACTAACCGGCGTTAGACCTCGACTGCGGCGATGCCCTGACCCCGCGCCAGAAGTCGCCGGTGGGAAAGCCGGTCCGGGGCGTTCTGGTCGTCGACCGGGATCGCCCCGCAGCGCTCGTGGCCCGCGGGGTCAGCGCGCCGCGTCGAGCACGGCGCGCACCTCGGCCAGAGTTGGCTCGCGCGGCGCGTTGCGGGTGACCTCGTCGGCGAGCGCGGCGTGCGCGATCGCGTCGAGCAGGTCGGGCGTGACGCCCTGGTCGGTAAGGGTCGAGGGCGCGCCAACTCGAGCGGCGAGCGCCGCGACGGCCGAGACCGCCGCATCGGCCCCCTCGTGGGACGAAGCGGCGGCGTTCGCGCCCAGGGCGAGGCCGAGGCGGGCGTAGACGTCTGCGCGCAGGTCGAGGTTCGAGCGCATCAGGTGGGGCAGGACGGCCGCGAGGACCTCGCCGTGCACGGCGCCGGTCGCCGCACTGACGGCGTGGGCGATGCCGTGACCGAGGCCGAGGCCGGTGCCCGAAGCGAAGGCCACCCCGGCCAGGTGCGAGGCGAGGGCGAGGTGGCTGCGCGCCTCGAGGTTCGAGCCGTCCTCGACTGCCACCGGGAGCCAGGTCGAGACCTCGCGGGCGACCTCGAGCGCGACGCCGGTGGCGAAGGGGTTCGGGTGCCTCGCCGCGAGCGACTCGATGGCGTGGGCGAGCGCGTCGAGGCCGGTCGAGGCCGTGGCGCGCGCCGGCAGGCCGACGGTGAGCAAGGGGTCGAGGATCACGACCCTCGCCAGCGCCGAGGCGTGGCCCACGTAGAACTTCTCGCGGGTGGCCAGGTCCTCGATCACCCCGAAGGCGTTGGTCTCGGATCCGGTTCCGCTCGTCGTGGGCACCGCGATGATCGCGAGCGCCGCCACTGGCTGATCGTTGCGGTAGTCGAAGTCGCGGCCCGAGCCGTCGTTGACTCCGGCGATGGCCGCGCCCTTGGCGACGTCCATCGAGGAGCCGCCGCCGACGGCGACGACGGCCGCCGGACCGAAGGCGCGCAGGGCGTCAGCGGCGTCGTCGAGGGTGGCGGTGGTCGGATTGGCGACGACACGGTCGAACACCCCGACCTCGACGCCGCTTTCGCGAAGCGCCCCCGCGAGCGTATCGGGAATCCCGGTGCGAACGAGCGCCGCGTCGGTGATGAAGAAGGCGCGCGTCGCGCCAACGAGACGCACCGCCTCGGCGAGTCGGCGCGCCTCGCCGAGCCCGAACCAGAGTTCGGGCAGTGGGGCGATGGAGAGTGGCCGCTCACCGAACACGGCTCAGCCGACCGCTCGGCGCAGGGGCGTGTTCGTGAGGTCCTCGAGCAGCTTGACGGCGAGCATCTCGCCACCTTCGGGGCCGTAGGTCGCCAGGGCGCGGCGGTGGATCTGCTCGACGAGGGCCGCCATCTCGACCGGAACGCCGAGGTCGCGGCCCATGTCGACCGCGAGGCCCAGGTCCTTGCAGACCAGGCGCATGGCGAAGGACTCGTCGTAGTCGCCCTCGAAGACCGAGTTGATGTCGTGCTCGATGAAGTGGCTGTTGGCCGGGCTCGCCACCAGCGAGCGCTGCAGGACCCCGAGGTCGATCCCGGCGAGTCGGCCCATCACGAAGGCCTCGGCGGCGGCCACGGCGTGGTCGAACCACAGCAGGTTGAGCAGCAACTTGACGGTGTGTCCGGCCCCGATCGGCCCGACGTGAAAGATCCGCTCGGGGTCGCCCATCGTCTCGAGCAGGGAGCGGTGCGCGAGGTAGCGCGCCTCGTCGCCGCCGACGAAGATCTGCAGGGTGCCGGCCTTGGCGCCCTTGGCCATGCCGCTCACCGGGGCGTCGAGCTGGCCGAGGCCCAGTCGCGCGGTGGTGGTGGCGAGCTCGCGGCCGAGCCCGGGCGAGCTCGTGCTCATGTCGATCCAGGTGGCCCCGGAAGGCAGGTGCTCGAGGACCCCGTCGGGCCCGGTCATGACCGCTCGGACCTGCAGCGGACCGGGCAACATCGTGACGACGACGTCGACCGACTCGGCCAGGGCGGCCGGGCTGGCGGCGCGGGTGGCGCCGGCTGCCACCAGCGGCTCGACCGCGGCGTCAGCAACGTCGTAGGCGACGAGCTCGTACCCGGCGGCGCGAATGTTGCTCGCCATGGCGCCGCCCATGTGGCCCAGGCCGATGAAACCTACTCGCATGTGTTCTCCTTGTGTTCGTGCGGATCAGTGCAGGTCGAGCCAGGTCGTCTTGAGCTGGCTGTACTCCTCGAGAGCGTGCACGGAGCGGTCGCGGCCGAAGCCCGAGCGCTTCATGCCCCCGAAGGGGGTTGTGACGTCGCTGGCGTCAAAGGTGTTGACCCAGACGGTGCCCACGCGCAGTGCCGCGGCAACGCGGTGGGCTCGGCGCAGGTCGGCCGTCCAGACGCCCGCGGCGAGCCCGAACTCGCTGTCATTGGCGAGCGCCACCGCCTCGGCCTCGTCGGAAAAGGGGATGCTCACGA
Organism: Actinomycetes bacterium; assembly: GCA_021818025.1. Taxonomy (GTDB): domain Bacteria; phylum Actinomycetota; class Acidimicrobiia; order Acidimicrobiales; family RAAP-2; genus RAAP-2. The sequence goes on from JAKAFH010000027.1 coordinate 7,447, forward strand.
GCACCGGGCCGAAGATCTCCTCGCGCGCGACGCGCATCGCGTTGGTAGCCCCGGCGAGCACCGTCGGGGCGAAGTAGTACCCGCCGAGGTCCTCGCGCACGCGCGCGCCACCCGAGACGACGTGCGCCCCCTCGGTGATCCCGAGCTGGACGTAGCGCGAGACGCGCTCGAACTGGTCGCGATCGACGAGGGCCCCGACGGCGGTCGTGGGGTCGAGGGGGTCGCCGAGCTGCAGCGCCTCGCCCTCGCGCGCCACCGCCGCGGTGAAGTCGTCGGCGATCCGATGATCCACGAGCAGCCGAGAGCCCGCGTTGCAGGTCTCGCCCTGGTTGTAGAAGATCCCGAGGGCGACGCACGCCGCCGCCGCGTCCAGATCGGGCGCGTCGGCAAAGATCACCTGGGGTGACTTGCCCCCGCACTCGAGGGAGACCGACTTCATGTTCGACTCCCCGGCGTAGGCGAGGAAGTGCCGGCCGACTTCGCCCGAGCCGGTGAAGGCGATCTTGTCGACGTCGAGGTGGCGTCCGAGCGCGGCGCCGGCGGTGGGTCCGAAGCCGGGCACGACGTTCAAGACGCCGTCGGGCAGCCCGGCCTCGGTCGCCAGACGCGCCAGGACGAGGGCCGTGAGCGGTGACTGCTCGGCGGGCTTCAAGACGACGCTGTTGCCCGCGGCGAGTGCCGGCGCGATCTTCCAGGCGCTGATGATGAGCGGGTAGTTCCAGGGCACGACGGCCCCGACGACGCCCAGTGGCTCGCGGGTGATCAGCGCGATCGAGCCCGGGTCGGTCGGGGCGATCTCGCCGTACTGCTTGTCAACGGTCTCGGCGAACCACTCGATGCAGCGCGCCGCCCCCGGCACGTCGACCGCCAGGGACTCGCGGATCGGCTTGCCAACGTCGAGGGTCTCGAGCAGCGCCAGCTCGTCGCGCTGCTGGGCGACGAGCTCGGCGAAGCGTCGCAGGACGCGCTTTCGCTCGCGCAGGGGCGCGCGCGACCAGTCGCCCGACTCGAAGGCTCGACGCGCGGCGGCTACGGCCACGTCGACGTCGGCGGCGTCGCCTGCGGCCACGGCCGTTATCGCTCGCCCGTCGATCGCGCTGCAGTCCTCGAAGGTCGCGCCGCTCGCGGCGTTCACCGGGCGCCCATCGATCCACGCGCGCCCGTCGGGACGAATCACGCTCGCGCGCTCGCGCCAGTTCGGGGCTGCGACGCTCACGGTCAGTCCCCGACCCGCCAGCGGGCGACGGCGTCGTCGTTGAGGGTGGCGCCGAGGCCGGGACGGTTAGGCACCACGACATTGCCGACGGCGTCGATCGTCACGGGCTCGGCGAGGAAGAAGTCACGCCGCTCGAGGGTCCAGCCCGGGGGATCGAAGGGGAACTCGAAGTAAGGCCCGCCGCCGACCCCGGCCGCGACGTGCAGATTGGCGAGCAGCCCGAGGCCGTTGGTCCAGGTGTGAGGCGTGAACCACCGGTGCTGGGCCTGGCAGAGCTGGGCGACGAGGCGCGCGCGCAACATCCCTACCGCGAGCACCACGTCGGGCTGGTAGACGTCCAGGGCGTCGGCGTTGAAGTACGCGAGCACTTCGGGCACGCTGCGGCACATCTCGCCGCCGGCGATGCGCAACGCCGTCTGGTTGCGCAGCGCCGCCAGGCCGCGCACGTCGCCGGCCGGCAACGGCTCTTCGATCCAAAAGACGTCGAGGTCGGCCAGGGTGCGACTGACCCGCGCGATGGCGCGCACGTCCAAGGACGGCACGATGTCGCCGGGCATGCGCCAGGCCTGGTTGAAGTCGACCATGATCTCCATCGTCGAGCCGACGGCCTCGCGAACGGCTGCGACGGCATCGATGCCCTCGTCGATGCGGAACTGGTCGACGCGCAACTTGACCGCGCGAAAGCCCATCGCGCGAAGTGCGAGCACCGAGTCGACGCGCTCGGCGCGTTCCTTGAGTTCGCCCAGCGAGGCGTAGGCGGGAATGCGGTCGGTCGCGCCGCCAAAGAGCACCGAGACCGGTTGCCCAAGTGCCTGGCCGATAACGTCCCAGAGCGCGGCCTCGAAGGGCCAGTAGTGGCCGGCGTGGAAGTTGATCGTTTCAAGGACCTCCACGTGGCGCTGAATTCGAAGCGGGTCCTCGCCGATGAAGTAGTCGACGTACGGCTCAAAGCCGTCCATCGTGTCACCCGAACCAATGCCGCGGATCCCCTCGTCGGTGTCGATCACGACGACCGTGGCCTCGAAGGCGCGCCGCGGGGAACGGTCCCACGCGGCGTGAAAGGCGGGCTCCAGCGGCAGGCGCAGGCGCTCGAGGCTGACGTTGGTGATCTTCACCGTTCGCCAGCGTAGAACGGGTTGTAGGGGCGCTCAAGCGCGGCGAGGACGTCGGCGGTCGAGGGTCGGCGCTCGACACCGTTGACGAGTGCGGTGCGCGTGGCCTCGCGGTTGTTGCGGTAGACGGCGTGCTCGTCGTTGGCGGCCGGGTTGACCCAGACGGCGGCGATGATGCGCAGGTCGTCGACCTCGGCTTGCGGGATGACTCCCGCGGCGACCGCGTCCGCAACGCCAGCGGCGACGCCGGCCTGAGCGGCCCCCCATGTGATGTTCCCGTGGGCGTCGCCCTCGATGGCCGCCTTGTTGACGAACAACGTGAACGGCTTGACCGGGACGCCTGGCTGCAGGATCGTCACGAAGGGCGCGAAGCCCGCTCGGGGCGTGGCCAGGGCCGTCGCCCACGCCGTCTCGGCGCCGCTGCCCGCGCGGCCAAGCACGGTGTTGATGTGGGCGGCGTTCGCGCCGTCGCCGACGAAACTTTCACCGAGTTGCACGGGCTCGCCAAAGGGCGTCATCACTGGATCTCCTTTCGGGGACCGACCTACGACGAGGGTCGCACCGCGGTCCGAGCGCACTGACTGACGGCCTGATGGTAGCACACGTCGAATTTCTTGCAACTGCTAATCGTAAAATCAACAACACAATGAAAACGCTCAAAGTGCGACTATTTAGGGAAAATTTGACTGCCCGGCGACGGGCGTAGGGGCAGCAGGTGAACATTTACCGTAAAAACAGTTGTGAGAACTGACATGACAGTTGTATGCTCGCGCCGTGCCACCATCAAGTGTCGATCGCAGCGGGCCCGGACTCGTGCGCGACCTCGAACTGCTCGAGGTGCTCGCGGCGAATGACGCGGCGCACGGCGGCCTGGGCACCGTGCGCATCGCCCAGCTGGTCAAGCGCGACAAGGGGCAGGTGTCGCGCTCGCTCCGCGCGATGGAGCACGAGCACCTCGTCGAGCGCGACCCCGTGACGCGCGAGTACCGCCTCGGCTGGCGGATCTACGCACTGGCGGCGCGCACGAGTGCGACCCGGCTCTTGCAAGTCGCACCAACGGTGATTCGCGAATTGGTCGCCGAACTGGACGAGACGGTACACCTGTGCACACTTCAGGGTCTGGACGTCTTGACCGTGCTCTCGTTCTCGCCGCTGCGCGAGTCACGCGCGGGCTGGGAGGGTCGGTGCGTGCCCGCCGCCTGTACCTCGGCCGGTCGGGTCCTGCTCGCCGATGTGCCCCTGGACACGATGCGCGCACACTTCGGGCCCGAACACTTCACCATGGTTGGTCCACGCCAGCGCGTGCACGATGCCGTCGAACTCTTCGACGAGGTCGTCGCGACGCGCGATCGGGGCTACGCCGTCGTGGACGAGGAGTTCGAAGCCGATCTCGTGGGGGCCTCGGCCCCGGTGCGCGACTTTCGCGGCCAGGTCGTGGCGGCGATCAACGTGTCCGGATCCAAGGCCAGCCTCGGCGCGCGCCTCGAGGAGGCCGGCCAGTTGGTCGCGCGCTACGCGCACGAGATCAGCCAGCGGATGAGCGGGTACGTGGACCTCGCTCCGCCGTCGGGTGGCAAGCCGTCATGAGGGCGTTGGCTCTCAGCAACCACGCGCGTCGCGCTGCGCGTGGCGCGGCTCGCAAAGCGGTTGCAGTTTCGGTGGGTGGGTAACACGCAGTACCGCGGGCCCGCGAGACGGTCTCGGGGCCCGGGGGGCCGCCCAGGGCGGCCGACATGATCAAGAGGGGAGAGCAGTGAAAAACGAATCTGGACTCAACGAGTACGAGTACCACCTGTATGACACGTTGCGCAACGGGGACTTCAGTCGGCGCGACTTCATCCGCAAGGCGACCGCGATGGGTATCACCGTGCCGATCATCGGGTCGATTCTCAATGCCGTCGAGCCGGCGGTGGCCGGGGCGGCGAGCCGCAGCGCGCACGCCGTCGCGCCCAAGCGCGGCGGGATCGCTCGGGTGGGCGTCAACGTGCCCACGGCCGCGCCCGACCCGGTGATGATGGCTGACGAGGGCGGCATCGTGACCGTGCAGATGGCTGGCGAGTACCTCGTGACGCCCGACCAGAACTGGAACCTGCAGCCGGTCCTCGCGCAGAGCTGGAAGAGCACGAACCCCAAGACCTGGACCTTCACACTGCGAAAGGGCGTCAAGTTCCACAACGGCCAGACGATGACCGCCGACGACGTGGTCGCGACCTTCAACCGGCTCACCGACCCCAAGGTGGGCTCGGCGGCGCTGTCGGCCTTCAACGGGATCCTCGCCAAGGGCCAGATCGAGAAGGTCAGCGACTACGTGGTGACCTTCCACCTGAGCGTGCCCTTCGTGGACTTCCCGTATTTGCTGTCGCCCTTCAACTACAACGCGATCATCCTGCCGCGCAACTACAAGATCGGCACGTTCATGAAGACCGGCTCGGGCACCGGGGCCTACAAGGTCACCGGCTACACCCCCGACCAGGGTGCAACGTTCGCCAAGAACACGTCCTATTGGAGCCCGGGCATGCCGTACCTCAACGGCATCAAGTTGAGCTACTACCAGGACACCGCGACCGGCGTGCTCGACATGCAGGGCGGCCAGTACGACTACCTGCCATCGATCACCTACGGCTCGGGTCAAGCGCTGTTCTCGAACCCCAACGTGGTCATCCAGCGTCACGCCTCCTCGGGCTACCGCACAATCCAGATGCGCACCGACATCGCGCCCTTTAACAACGTCTACTTGCGCCGCGCGGTGGCCGACTCCTTGGACCGAAAGGGCATGATCAAGGCACTACTAGGTGGATTCGCCACGCTCGGTAACGATGACTACTTCGCGCCGGTCTTCCCCATCTCGAAGCTCGCCTCTAAGCAAGTTCCCCAGCGCAGCCAGAACATCGCCAAGGCGAAGCAGGAGCTCGCCCAGGGAGGTCAGCCGAATGGCTTCGCGGTGACCTTGACGACCGAGCAGTATCAGGAGATTCCGAACCTGGCCGTGGTCATCCAGCAGAACCTCAAGTCGATCGGCGTCGACGTCACGCTGAACGTCGAGACCCAGACCGCGTACTACGGTTCGGGCGCGAACCAGCCCTGGTTGAGCACCCCGTTCGGCATCACCGACTGGGGTGCGCGCGGCGTGCCCAGCCAGGGAATTACCCCGGCCTACACCTGCTCGGGCACGTGGAACTCGGCCCACTGGTGCAACACGTCCTACGACAAGCTCCTCGGCTCGCTCAACGCGTCACTCGACGAGACGACTCGCATGCGCATCGCCGCCCAGATGGCCACTATTCAGCACGACGCGGTGCCCGACGCCATCGCGTACTGGCTCGACGACCTGCAGGCCCACGGCAAGAACGTGCACATCGGCTACGCACCGTCGAACTACGTCAACCCGCGCGCCATGTGGTTGGCCTGACCGATTACCCCACGCCCTACCGCCCGGCCCGCGCCGGGCGGTAGGGCATTATCTGAGAAACGAATGCTCACCTATCTCTCCAAACGACTTCTCCTGGCGCTCGTGACGCTGGTGCTCGTGTCGTTCATCGTCTTCCTGGCGTCGGACGTGTTGCCGGGCGACGTGGGCCGTACGATCCTCGGCAACTTCGCGACGCAAGCGCAGGTCCACGCCCTCGACGTTAAACTCGGTCTCGACCACCCCCTGCTCGATCGATACTGGATCTGGGTGAGTCACTTCGTGCGCGGCAACTGGGGCACCTCCTACACGCTTCAGGTCCCCGTCTTCGGGCTCGTAATGCGCCACTTTCTCAACTCGCTGATCTTGGGTGCCTTCGCACTCGTCTTGATCGTGCCCATCTCCATCACCTTTGGGGTACTCGCCGCCACGCACCATGACCGCCCCCTTGACCGGGTCATCTCGGTGACGGGCATGTCGATGCTCGCCCTTCCCGAGTTCGTCACCGGCATCGTCGTACTCGTGGTCTTCTCAATCGTCGTGCACTGGTTCCCCGTCTCGTCTTCGGTACCGGTGTTCAGCCTGCCGAGCATCGTGCGCAACCTCTTTCTGCCCGCCCTGCCCGAGATGGTGCTGATCTTTGGCTACGTGTCGCGCATGGCGCGCGCGGGCACGGTCGAGGCGCTCAACGCCGGCTACACCCGTACGGCCGTCTTGAAGGGCCTGCCCCGGCACCGGGTCATGATGCGACACGTGCTTCGCAACTCGCTGTTGCCCACGATCACTGTGGTCGCCGTCCAGGCCGGCTACCTCGTCGGCAGCCTGATCGTCGTCGAGACAATATTCAACTACCCCGGCATCGGCAATCTGATCTACACCGCGGCGACCAATCACGACCAGCCCGTGCTGCAGGCGGCGGTGTTCTTGGTGGCCCTGGTCTACACCCTGAGCAACCTCGCGGCCGACCTGCTCTACGCCGTCTTCAACCCGCGCGTGAGGCTTGCCTCGTGAGCGCCCTGGAACTGAGCTCGCGCTCGCGGTTGGACTCGCGGCGCGCACGGGCGCGCGCCACGTTCGGCCAGCTCCTGCGATCGGCCAGCTTCGACGTTGGCGCCGTGATCGTCGTGTTCTGGATCGTCGACGCGATCTTCTGGCACGCCCTGGTCCCCCAAGACCCACAGGCGCTTAACCCACTGGCCGCCCTGCAGGGGCCAACGGCGGCGCACTGGTTCGGCACGGATTGGCTCGGACGCGACGTCTTCTCGCGCACACTCGCGGGATCGACGTCGGTACTCGAGATCGCGCCGCTGGCAACCCTGCTCGGCATCGCCGGGGGAACCGTCGTCGGCCTCGTGACCGGCTACTACGGCGGTGCGGTGGACGCGCTCGTCATGCGACTGGTCGACGCCTTCCTCGCCTTCCCGTTGGTGATCATCGCCGTCCTGGTGCTCTCGCTGCTCGGGACCTCGGAGATCACGGTGATCGTGCTCATCGGTGTGATCTTCACCCCCGTCGTATCGCGAACGGTCCGATCGGTGGTGCTCGTCGAGCGCGACAAGGAGTACGTCGCCTCGGCGCGGCTGCGCGGCGAGGGCGACTGGTACATCATGACCGCCGAGATCCTGCCCAACGTCACCACGCCGATCATCGTTGAATCGACCGTTCGGCTCGGCTACGCAATCTTCACCGCGGCGACGCTGTCGTTCCTGTCGCTCGGCATCCAGCAGCCCTCGCCCGACTGGGGGCTGACGATCTCACTCGGGCGCCAGTACCTCCAGATCGCGCCCTGGATTGTCCTCTTCCCGGCCGTAGCGCTCGCGACGCTCGTCGTCGCCGTGAACCTGGTCGCCGACTCCATACAGCAGGTGATGGCCCAATGAGCGAACTACGCAGCGCCGATGACGTCCTGTCGGTTTCGAATCTCTCGATCTCGTATCGGCGCCGCGCGCGCGCCATGCGCGTGGTGAGCGACGTGAGCTTCTCCATCCGTCGCGGCGAGGCCTACGGGCTCGTCGGCGAGTCGGGCTGCGGCAAGAGCACGATCGCCATGGCCGTGATGGCCTACCTCGCCGACAACGCGCTGATCGACGGTGGGTCGATCCGATTGCTCGGTGACGAGGTCATCGGTGCCCGGGCCGCGGACCTGCGCGAGTGGCGGGCGAGTCGGGTGGCGATGGTCTACCAGGACCCGGGCTCATCGCTCAACCCGACGATGCGCGTCGGCCGCCAGTTGGCCGAGGTCTACCGATACCACGACCACGTGTCGTGGGACGCAGCCAACGCCTCGGCCCTGACGATGTTCGAGCGTGTCCAGTTCGCCGACCCGCGCACGATCCTCGAGCGCTACCCCCACGAGCTCTCCGGCGGCCAGCAGCAGCGGGTCATGATTGCGATGGCCTTGGCGGCCAATCCCGCACTGCTCATCCTCGACGAGCCGACGACCGGACTCGACGCGACCGTCGAGGCTGAGATCCTCGATCTCGTCGAGGAGTTGCTGCGTGACATCGGCACGGCCGCTCTGTTCATCAGTCACAACCTGGCCATCGTGAGCCGGCTCTGTGACCGCGTGGGCGTGCTCTACGCGGGGCGCCTCGTGGAGGAGGGGCCGGCCAGCGAGGTGCTGCACACCCCGCACCACCCGTATTCAATCGGGCTGCTCAACAGCATCCCGCACTGGGGCGCGACCAAGGACCACTTGCGCCTGCTGCCCATCCCGGGCGACCCCCCGGCCCTCGGGCAGATCCCGAGCGGCTGCGCCTTCGCGAGCCGCTGCGCGATCGCCGAGGATGCGTGCCTCGCCGCCCCGCCACCGCTGGCGCCGTGCTCGGGCGTGCACTCGCTCAGTGCCTGCCTGCGTCGCGACGACGCGGCGGACCTCGCCGCGGTGGTGGCAAAGAACGAGGCGGCCGACGGCCCCGCGCCGGTGGCGACGCCGGTGCGCATCGGCCGCGAGGCGGTCGTCGAAGTCACCGACGTTATCAAGCGCTTCAGTGCCCACGGCACGACCCTGACCGCTGTGTCGGACCTTTCGTTGACGTTGCACCGGGGCGAGATCCTCGGGCTGGTAGGGGAGTCGGGCAGCGGCAAGACGACCCTCGCGCGCACGATCGCGGGGCTGTACCGCGCCGACGGGGGCGTGGTGCGCGTCGGCGACGCGACCACACGCTCGCGCCGCGAGCGCGCCAGCTTCCTCCAGATGGTCTTTCAGAACCCCGACACTGCGCTCAACGCGAAGTTCCGCGTCGCCCGACTGCTCGGCCGCTCGGTGAAGCGGCTGAACCCGGGACTCTCGGCCGACGAGCGCCAGGCGAAGGTCCTCGACGTCGCACGGTCGGTCAAGCTCCAAGAGAGTCACCTCGACCTGCTGCCCGGTGCGCTGTCGGGCGGCCTGAAACAGCGCGTCGCGATCGGTCGGGCCTTCACTGGTGATCCAACCGTCGTCGTGCTCGACGAACCGGCCTCAGCCCTTGACGTGTCGGTCCAGGCAACCATCTTGAACCTGCTGGTCGACCTGCAACGCGAACACGACCTCGCCTACCTCTTCATCTCCCACGACCTCTCGGTGGTGCGCTATCTCTCGGACCGCATCGCGGTGATGTACCTGGGCGAACTCGTCGAGATCGGGCCGGCCGAGTCGGTCATGCGCCCGCCGCACCACCCCTACACCGAGGTGCTGCTCTCGGCCAACGCGGCCGCGATCGCCGCGGGCCGCGCGCGGATCCGACTGCGCGGACCCTCACCGAGCCTCGCCAACCCACCATCGGGGTGCCGGTTCCACACGCGCTGTCCGCGCTCGCTCGGGGAGCTGTGCGCCACGGTGGCCCCACCGATGCAAGTCGCCGACGCGGGGCACCAGTACCGCTGCCACATCGAGCCGAGTGCCCTGGCGACGCTTCAGTCGTTGCGGCCCGACGCCGCCGCGGCTCGCGACGCCGAGACAACCACCGATACTGACGCCACGACGACAAGGAGCACCCGTGGACATTCGTGACTTTTCTCTCGATTTCTTCTCGCTGCAGGGCAAGAACGCCATCGTGACTGGAGGCAACACCGGTCTCGGTCAGGCCTTCTCGCTGGCGCTCGCCAAGGCGGGTGCCAACGTGTTCATCCCGAGCGTCACCGACGACGGGGGCGAGACGCGACAGCTCGTCGAATCGTGCGGCCAACACGCCGAGGTCGTCATCGCCGACGTCACCGCGCCGGGCGTGCCTCGCGAGGTCGTCGAAGCGTGCGTGGACAGCTTCGGCTCCCTGGACATCGTCGTCAACTCCGCGGGCATCTGCAACATCGCCTCCGTCGACCAGTTCGACCGGGCCCAATGGGACCCGATGGTCGCATTGAATCTGACCGCGCCTTTCGAACTCAGCTTCGAGGCGGCCAAGTTCATGGTCGCCCAGCGCTCGGGCAAGATCATCAACATCGGCTCGCTGTTCTCGCTGCTCGGCGGGCTCGGCTCGCCGGCCTACGCCGCGACCAAGCACGGCCTCGCGGGGTTCACCCGCGCCTACTGCGACGAGCTCGCCCGCTACAACGTCCAGGTGAACGCGATCGCGCCCGGCTACTTCGCCACGGCGATGACCACCGGCACCCGCGCCAACGCCGAGCAGAACCAGCGCGTACTGGACCACATACCGGCCGGTCGCTGGGGTGACGTCGCGGACCTAATGGGCGCGACCGTCTTTCTCGCGAGTCGAGCGGCGGACTACGTGAATGGGCACCTGCTGGTGGTTGACGGAGGGTACTTGGTGCGATGACTTCCACGAAGGAGAACACAGCGGTGGTGACAACACGATCGGACTTGACCCGCGCGCAGATCGTCGAGCGGCTGGTGGCGATGTTCGGCCAAGAGCCCGTCGACGTCGATGACGAGCACCTGCGTCGTGCGAGCGTCGACCGCTTCAAGAAGTACACGGCGGTCAACGGCATCTTCGACGGCCCGATCCCAGCCGCGGTGGTTAGCGTGACGTCGGCTGCCGAGGTGTCGGCGCTACTCGCCTTCGCTAACGAGCACCGCATCAACGTGGTGGCGCGCACCGGCGGCACCGCGACCGAGGGCGGGCTCGAAACGATCGTCGAGGACTCGATCGTCCTCGACGGCTCAGCGATGAACTCGATTGTCTCGATCGACCCGATCAACATGATGGCGACCGCCCAGTGTGGGGTGCCCCTCGAGGTCCTTGAGGACGCCGTCCGCGCCCACGGGCTCACGACGGCCCACTCGCCCCAGTCCAAGCCCATCGCCCAGATGGGCGGGCTCACGGCGACCCGATCGATCGGCCAGCTCTCGACGCTCTACGGCGGGATCGAGGACATGGTCGTCGGCCTCGAGGCCGTCTTTCCCGACGGGACGATCACGCGGATCAAGAACGTGCCGCGTCGCGCCGCCGGGCCGGACATCCGCCACGTCATCATCGGCAACGAAGGTGCGCTGAGCTTCATCACCGAGGTGACGGTCAAGCTCTTCGCCTACCGGCCTGAGAACAACCGCTACCAGGGCTTTCTCGTGCAAGACATGCGAGCGGGTCTGGCCATTTTGCGGACGGTGATCACCGAGGGGTATCGCCCGGCGGTGTGCCGGCTCTACTCGCCCGAGGACGCCCGCCAACACTTCGGCGACCTCGACCCCGAGCGCTGCCTGTTGCTCTTTGTCAGTGAGGGCCCGGCGGGCATCGCCGCGGCGACGGCCGACGCGATCGAGGCAATCATGGCCGACCAGCCCCACGAGGTGTTCGACCCGGCGCGCATCGAGTCGTGGTTCGCCAATCTGAACTGGGGAATGGACAAGATCCTCGCCGAGCAGGCGACGATGCGTACGCAGCACCACCTCGGCTACACGACCGAGATCTCGGCGAACTGGTCCCAGATCGGCGACATCTACGACGCGGTCATGACGCGGATCCGAACCACCTACCCCTACGCCAAGGATCTCACGATGCTCGGCGCCCACTCGTCGCACAGCTACCAGACGGGCACCAATCTCTATTTCGTCTACGACTACGACATCGACTGCGAGCCTCGCGACGAGATCACCAAGTACCACATACCGATCAACGCGATCATCGTCGAAGAGTCGCTGCGACTGGGCGGGTCGATGGTGCACCACCACGGCATCGGCAAGTACCGTACTGCGTGGACCGAGCAGGAGCACGGCAGCGCCTACTACATCCTGCGAACGCTGAAGAGCGCTTTCGATCCCCAGGACATCATGAACAAGGGCACGATCTTCAAGGCGAACTGAACATGGCCCAGCGCTACGTCATCGCCATCGACAACGGCTCCCAGAGCACCAAGGTGTCGATCATCGACCGCGACGGCACGGTCGTGAGCGAGGCTCGCCAGGCGTTGCGCCCGAGCAACACACCACGGCCCGGGGTCGTCGAACACCCCGACGACGACATCTGGGAGTCGATCGGCGTGGCCAGCCGGACCGCCATGGCCCAGTTCGACGGCGACCCCGCTGACATCGCTGGCGTGGGTCTGTGCACCATTCGCTTCTGTCGAGCGATGCTGCGAGCCGACGGCTCGCTCGCGAGTCCCGTGCTCAGCTGGATGGACGAGCGCGTCTCGCGACCCTACGTGCCCGATGATCCGACGGTGCGCTACGTCACCACGTCCTCGGGCTACGTGACCCATCGTCTGACGGGCGAGTTCCGCGACACCGCCGCCAACTATCAAGGCGTCTGGCCGATCAGCACCGATCGCTGGTCGTGGCTCGAGGACAGCGAGGGCTTCGCCGACTATGGCATCGACCGAGCGATGCTCGTCGAACTCGTGATGCCGGGCGAGCCACTCGGCGCGGTGACCCGTGACGCGGCCCGGCACACCGGCATCGAGGCGGGCACCCCCGTCTTCGCGACGGCCAATGACAAGGCCGTCGAGGCGCTCGGCAGCGGGCTGCGCACCGCCGACGAGCTCCTGGTGTCGCTCGGCACCTACATCGCCGCCATGTCACTCGGTACGTCCAATAGAACTGACGCGACGGGGTTCTGGTCCAACTTCGCTTCCACCCCCCACGACTACCTCTACGAGAGCCTCGGAGTGCGCCGCGGAATGTGGACGGTGAGCTGGTGGCGAGACCTCCTCGGCGCCGAGGTGCTCGACGGTGCGGCAGGTTCCGGTCAGAGCCCGGATCAGTTCCTGGACGACGGGGCCACGCTCGTCGGTCCGGGCTCTGATGGCTTGATGGTCATTCTCGACTGGTTGGCTCCGACCGATCAGCCATTCCGAAAGGGTTCCATCCTTGGCTTTGACGCGCGGCACGGGCGGTTCCACGTGCACCGCGCCATCCTCGAGGGAATCGCGCTGACCATGGCCCGTCACACGCGCGCGATGGCGTCCGAGCTCGAGCGAGACTTCACCCAACTGATTCTCTCGGGCGGCGGTGCGCAGTCGCCGTTGTTCGCCCAGATCTTCGCCGACGTCTTCGACCTGCCCGTCACGCGCTCGACCGTGTCGAATGGGGCTGGGCTGGGCGCGGCGATCTGTGCCGCCGTCGGTTCCGCGATGCACCCGTCGTGGGATGCGGCCGTCGCCAGCATGGTCCATTGGCGCGAACCCGTCGTACCGATCCATGAGAACCACGAGCGCTACCAGCAGCTGGCGGCAATCTACGACGGGGTCCCTCAGTTCACCGACTCGATCTACCGGTCGTCCTTCGAGATTTTCCACTAGCCACCGGAGCCCGCCGTTGCCGGGTTCCGGTCGATGGTGTAACCGCGGGTCGCCAGCGCCAGGTCGGACCGGGGCGACCGGCTAGCGAGCGAGGGACTCCGCGACCGCGGCGATGCCCCTGCCCCACGCCTGGAGCGTGTTGCCCGGCAGGAAGGCCGCGCCCGACGAGTTGTGGTCGACCACGGGAATGGCCACGTAGCGCTCGTTGCCCGCGGGGTCGATGAAGTAGGTGACCGCGGTGTGCACGACGTCAGCGGTCGGGCTCGCCGCCTGCACCACGACGCCGTAGGCGTGCCAAACGGTCTTGAGCGCGGGCACCGTCCCAGTCAGGAAGTGCCAGGTCGGGATGGTGTTGAGCAGGTGGGTGTTGGTAAAGGTCGCCATGTTGGCGACGCTGCGGGCGTAGGGGTTGACGTTGATCCCGATGAACACGGTGTCCTTGGCGGCCCCGGTCAGGTCGGCGCGCGCGTAGCGCAGCTCCTGGGCGACCAGGGGACAGATGTCCACGCAGTGGGGGTCCATGAAGTTGATCACGACCGGCCGGCCGCGCAGCGAGGCGAGCGAGATGGTCCGGCCGTGCTGGTCGGTGAGGGTGAAGGCCGGGGCCGGGCGGCTCGGCACCGGCGAGAGCGCCATGAGGTTGGCCTCGTTGGTCGTGACGGCCGCGGGCAGGCCGCTCGGGCGCAGCACCGTCGGCGCGCTCGTGCGCCGTGAGAGCACGACGATCGCCGTGCCGGCGACGATGATCGTGACGACGAGGGCGAGGATCAGCGGCAGGGTCAGGCGCTTGGGCACCTTGGCAGCGTACCGCTCGTGGCGCACTGGTGGATTAGCGGTCGATGCCCGTGGGGAGTCGGTCCTCGGGCCAGTCGAGCAGGGTCACCGCGCTGCGACAGGCGAAGCGGTCGGTCATCCCGGCCACGTAGGCGACGGCCCGCTCGAGGGGCTCGCCGGGCTGCTCGTCGATGAGCTCGGGGTGCGCGGCGTAGTACTCGACGAGCGCGCGCAGCATCTCGATGACCCGTTGCGCTTGGTCGCGCGAGGCCCCACGCAGGTAGATCCGCTCGTAGTTGAAGGCCCGAAAGGCCGCGAGCGCCTCGGCGTGGCCGGCGTCCATGCCGATCACCCCCGTCGCGGCGACGGTGGCGATCATGGCGTTGATGAAGGCGCCCAGCTGCTGGCCGCGCCGGCTCCCACAGCGCTCGCCGACAATGGTCGGCAGGTCGTCGGCCTCGACGACGCCCGCGGAGACCGCGTCCTCGAAGTCGTGACAGACGTAAGCAATTCTGTCGGCCCTTATCGTGAGTCCCGCCTTACTTTACGCTCCGGGTCTGGGTGG
>JAKAFH010000114.1 GCA_021818025.1 Actinomycetes bacterium
TGATCGTGTCACCCTGCAGCGCGAATAGCACGACCACGGTGAAGAGCAGACCGTAGAGGGCGAACGGTCCGATCCAGGGCAGGAATCGCCCTTCGTACCACGTGCGCCCGCGGGTCCGCTCGCCCACACGACGCGTCAAGTAACCCGCCACCAGCGGGACGCCGAGAAAGATCAGTACGCTGCGCGCGATCATCCACATCGAGACGTGGATATTCGCGACCGACAGGCCAAGCCAGCGCGGTAGTACTTCGAGGTAGAAGTAACCCAGGCCGGCGTAAGCGACGATTTGAAAGATGGAGTTCACCGCCACGAGAACGGCCGCCGCTGTCGCGTCACCGCAGGCGAGGTCGTTCCAGATGAGCACCATGGCGATGCAGCGGGCCAAACCGATGAGAATCAGGCCCGTGCGATAGGCCGGCAGGTCCCCGAGGAAGATCCAAGCCAACGCGAACATGACGAGGGGCCCCACCAACCAGTTCAAGATGAGTGAGGAGACGAGCAGTCGGCGGTCGGCGGCGACCACGCCAACCTCGCCGTAGCGAACCTTCGCCAGTACGGGGTACATCATGACGAGCAACCCGATCGCGATCGGCAAACTCGTTCCCGCGACCTGGACGTGGTTGAGGGTCCGATTCAGCGTTGGAATCAGTCGGCCCAAGACGATACCAGCCAGCATCGCCGCACCGATCCACACCGGCAGAAAGCGATCGAGAAGACGCAGTTGTCGTAGCGGTGCCTCCACTGTGGCAATGTCGGATGCGGTCACCGCGCTCCCATCATCATCGCGTCTGTCACCGCCCGTCGTGGATGGCTCGAGCCGGCTTCGCGAGCACTGCTACCGCGAACATCGCCAGCGCGTTCCGAGACTGATCGCTCACGCCCCGAGATCGAATGTCGGTGAGACACGGTCACGGTCACAATGATCGTGCCTCTTGTTTCGACGCCTGGTCCCATTCCATCGATGTCATCGTATATCGACGATAGCCGATAACCGCCGACTACAAGGAGCTCGCTGCCGCTTTGAAAGCGGCAAGCCCCGCGACGTCGAGACAGTACGACGTGCGGGGCCCCTCGATCTCGCCCTGGATCAAACCGGCGTCGCGCAGGATCCGCAGGTGCTCTGACACCGTCGACTGGGCGAGGGGTAGTTCGGCCACCAGATCCCCGGTGACACAGGCGCGCCGCTCGGCCAACAGTCGCAGGATTCGAACGCGAACGGGATGACCCATGGCCTTGGCCATCGCGGCGAGCTGCTCGTCGTCGATTGAACGTGCCGGGGCGTCAGACGGCTCAACACACGGGTCCCCAGTGACGTTCAGGTCGGCATGGCGCACGAGGTCATCCTAAATCGATCGATGGTACCGGCGACATCGATGCCGTTCGCAGGGCGTCCGCCCGGTGACCTCAGGTTGGGCCCGAACCGGTGCCGCCCGCCTCGTTGATCGGTGCTGCCGTCCAGACCACCGTGGCGCCCGCCGTCGAATGCTCGAGGCGCAAATACGGCCGCAGGGAACGCGCGAGTGCCAGGGCTGCGATCCCGGCACCAACGATGGGGTTGGCGCCGTGATCGCCCAGAACCACCGAGTACGCCGTCACGGTCTGGTCACCGACGACGAAGTTGATCGCCATGACGTCACAGCCCCCGGCTAGCCCGGTAAATCCCGACTTCACGCCGATGACGCCGCCCTCGCCAACGAATGGGGTGTAGGACGACACGACGCCGACACCGGGCAACGCGACGTCGGGCAGTGTCACGATGTCGCGCACGATGGGCTCGGCGTTCATGAGGTCGATCGCGAGCTTGGTCTGATCCGCGGCGGTCGACACGTCGCGACCGTCAATCCCCGTCACTTCCACGTAGTGAGTCGAGCGCAGTCCGAGAACGCGCGCGTCGCGATTCATCACCGAAATGAACGTCGAGTTGCTCCAGCCAGTCAGCTCGACGAGCATGTGGGCGTAGTCGCCGGCCGAGTGCACGAGCAGGCCGCGAAGCAGGGTGCCCTCGCACAGGTTCATGCCGAGCACGAGACGAACGTTCGATTGGTCGGTCTTGAGATCGTGCTGATAGACGCCGTAGTCGCCCGGGCTCACCGTTCGGCACGGACCGTGCTGATTGAACGCGAGCGGCAGCCGGTGCAATACGACCCACGTCGTCATCATCTTGGTGATGCTGGCGATCGGGAGTGTTGGCTGGTTGGGCGACGTGGCGAAGATTCCCAGTTGCGGAATCGACACCGCGGAACTCAGACCGCTCGGCCACGGGATCACCGCCGGACGAGGGATGGTCGTGGTCGTCGTTGGCACCGTCGTCGTCGTGGTGCTGCCCGAGGGCACGGTCGTCGTGGTCGTGGAGCCCGAGGGAACTGTCGTCGACGTGGTCGTGGTGCTCGCCGGCACCGTCGTCGTGGTCGTAGTGGCGGCGTTGGGCCTCGACGAGAATGCACCGGCCGGCTCGACGACGATGAGCGACACCGAGAGCACGCCCGTCAGCGAGAAAAGCAACGCGCCTCGACGTCTATTCCACAAGGCGCTCACCGCATCATGGTACTGGCGAGGTTGTGGGGTTGCGGACTCAACGATCGGTACTCGCTCGCTGGCGTGGTCCTCGTCAGCGATTTCGAGGCGAGCTGATGACGGACTGGGAGGCGCGACCAGTAATCTTGATCTGTGTACACACGCCGACCGCGCACCTTGGCGACATTCGTCACGTCGTCCATCGTCGTTGGGTTTTCCCTGATGGCAATTCCCGCGGCGGCGTCATCGGCTGGTCGCGCGACCAGTGCGGGCTCGATTACGAACGTGCCCTACTCGGTGATCTTGGAGGATCAGTTCCTCGCGACGCTGCATTACCTGCCGGTATCCTTCGTCGCGACGGTCCACAAGCCCTCGCCGGTGCCAACGACGACAACGACGGTGCCGCCAACCACTTCGACGTCGACGACCACGACGACGACGACCACACCGACCACGTTCTCGGCCTCCACCTCTACGACCGTTGCGACGTCCACCACCCTCAAGCCGGCTACGGTGATCCGTCGCATCGCACGCTGGCCCGCTGCCCTTTCGCAGCGCAGTGGCCGGTACGTCTGGCGCTTTCCTGGCCTACCCGCCGCGTTTCGCTCGCAGTGGCGGCTCGGCACCGTCAACGTCATTCTCACGGGCGCCCTCATGCGCTTCCAGGACGTGCACAACATGCCCGTCACGGGCAATATGGACACACCCACCTGGCTCGCGTTGCTCCGCGCGGTGCTCGCCCGGCAGTACAACCCGACGAGCTACAACGTGGTCTACGTTCAAGAGGCGTTGCCTCAACACCTGACGCTCTTTCAGAACGGACACTCGACGTTCACCACGCTCGTGAACACCGGAATCGCCGTCTCACCCACCGAGATCGGCACCCACGCCGTCTACCTTCGCTACACGAGTCAGACCATGTCGGGCACCAACCCCAACGGCACGCACTACAGCGACCCGGGCATCCCGTGGGTCTCCTACTTCTACGGTGGTGACGCCCTGCACGGCTTCATCCGTTCCAGCTACGGCTGGCCCCAGAGCCTCGGCTGCGTTGAGATGCCCTTCGCCGATGCCCAAACCCTCTGGCCGCAGACGCCACTGGGCACGATGGTCACGGTGCAGTAGCTAGTCGAACCGCGTTGACGTCGCCAGCGCGCTGGGACGGTTCGAATGCCTAGCCCAACGCTGTCGGGCTGGTGGTGGTCGGCACGTAGGTAATCGGTGGCACCGTCGTCGTGGTCGTAGTCGTTGTGGTACTGGTCGTCGTGGTAGAAGTCGTCGTGGTGGTGGTGGCTGGCATCGGGTTGTACGTGATTGCGTAACTGCGGTAGGACATCGCGAGCGTCTCGATCGGCGTCTCGTCATTCGCAGTGACGACGTTCCAGTCGTCGTCGGTGATGATGACGTCTTTGAAAGTCATTGCCAACGAGTCTTGGGAGCCCGAACCCGAACTGGTCGGCGTCACGTAGAGGATGACTGACGTGATGGGTTTGCCCATGGCGCAGTCACGCGAGAGAACGGGGCTCGCGGCGTCGATGCTGCGCTTGATTGTGAGATTCTCGTAGGTAGGTCGACCCGCCGCCCGGCCACAGCCGCCACAGACTTTCGGGGTAGCTATGCCCCAGGTGAAGGACAGAGCCTCGAGGTTTCCGGGGCCGTTCGTCACGCCCACGCCTCGCACACCCGACACGCTCATCGAGATGACGTGCCCACTCAAACCGACCAGTCTCGCCGGTCCGCCGGTCGATCCCCGCGGCGACCTCGAGGCGCTCGCCACGAGCGAACCACCGACGATGGCGCAACACATCGCCACGACCACCACCCCGTATTGCGCCGAGCGCCGGCGCAAGACTGCACCACCTGCAACACGCACTTGCCCACCGCTACGCATGCCTGCCCCCTTGCTAGGCGCCGTAGCTCCCCGGTGTAGTAGTCCACGACCGCGTCGTCAACAAGCTATATAAGTCCGTATGACGTTTGCGGTCGCCCGTGATGAATGAAATGCTGTGGGCGGCTGCCGGTGTGGTCACCGATCGGTTCTTGCAACTTCGAGTGCGCAATAAGTCTG
>JAKAFH010000028.1 GCA_021818025.1 Actinomycetes bacterium
GCTCTTGTCGGGGGGCGCTTGCAGAAGGCGCGAAAGTCGTGGTCGCCGAGGAGCAGGGCCGCCGCCTCGTTCATGGCCGCGAGGTCGAGCGCGTCCCTAACGGGCCAGGCGAGGGCGTCGGTCGCGCCAAAGGACGGCCCGACAGCCACCAGGTACCGGTAGCCGCGCCACGTGGCGTCAAAGCGGGCGTGAAAGTCGGGAATCGCGCGTGCGCGCTGCACCACGACGCGCCCGCGCAGTTGGTGGTTGAGCGAGCGCACCAGGGCCTCGATCCCGGACTCGTCCACGCTCGCGCGCGCGAGGTCGAGCGACACCACCTGGCCAAGCGCGTGCACGCCCGCGTCGGTGCGCCCGGCCCCGACGAGGAAGGGGGGCTCGTCGAGGCGTAGGTAGCGCGCGATGGCCCCGCCGAGCGCCCCCACGACCGTCTCACGATCGGGTTGGGGGGCGAAGCCCGCGAAGGCCGCGCCGTCGTAGGCGAGGTCGAGCCGCCAGCGGACGGCGTCGGTTGGGTCTAGATCAGACGAACTCAATGCGCGCCATCGGGGCGTTGTCGCCCTGACGCGGCCCGAGCTTCAGGATCCGGGTGTAGCCGCCGGGGCGCTCGCTGTAGCGCGGCGCGATCTCGGTGAAGAGCTTGCGGGCCATGTCCTTGTCGCGGATGAAGGCGACGACGCGGCGCTGGGCGTGGACCGAGCCCTCGGGCGAGTTCTTGGCCGCGGTGACGACCTTCTCGACGATGGGACGCAGCGCCTTGGCCTTGGCCTCGGTCGTGACGATCGACTCGGCGGCGATCATCGAGGCGACCAGGTTGCCCATCATGGCCTTCTGGTGGGCGTTGTCGCCCCCGAACCGCTTGCCCTTGGTGGGAGTGCCGCGCATGACTAGTCCTCTACTCGCAGGGAAAGACCGCGCTCGTCGAGTCGGTCGGTGACGTCCTTCAGCGACGTGGCGCCGAAGTTGGTGATCGAGGTGAGGTCGCGCTCGGTCGCGTTGATCAGCTGGGCCACGGTGTTGATGCCCGCGCGCTTCAGGCAGTTGCGCGAGCGCTCGGTGAGCCCGAGCTCCTCGATGCGGATGTCGAGCTCGCTGGCCGCGGCCTGGGCCGTGCCCACGTCGCCCAGCTCGAGCGACGGCGCCTCCTCGTCGAAGTGCGCGATCAGGTCCACGAGCGCGCCGAGGGTCTTGCCGGCCGAGGACAGCGCCTCGGCGGGGCTGATCGACCCGTCGGTCTCGACCTCGATGACCAGGCGGTCGAAGTCCTTGGACTGCTCGACGCGCACCGGCTCGACCGTGAAGGACACGCGACGAACCGGCGAGAAGATCGCGTCGAGCGGGATCACGCCGATCGTGGAGGCGCCCTTGTTGCCCTCGGCGCCGACGTAGCCCTTGCCGCGCTCCACGGTCAGCTCGAAGCTGAGCGTGCTCTTGGCCGAGGTGAGATAGGCCAGGTGCAGGTCGCCGTTCAGCACCTCGACGTCAGCCGTGGTGGACAGGTCCGAGGCGAGGACCGGGCCCTCGCCGCGCTTGTCCAGTCGCAGCACGACCGGCTCGTCGCTGTGCACGCGCAGCAGCAGGTCCTTGAGGTTCAGACAGATGTCCTGGACGTCTTCCTTCACGCCCTCGATGACGCCGAACTCGTGCAGCACCGCGTCGAACTTGACGCGCGTGGCCGCCGCGCCGGGGATCGACGAGAGCAGCGTGCGGCGCAGCGAGTTGCCCAGGGTGTGGCCGAAGCCGGGGTCGAGCGGTCCGATTCCGAAGGCCTGGCGGTTGTTCTCCTCGTCGCCGATGGCGTCGATGGTTGGTCGTTGGATGATCAGCATGCGGGCTCCTTCTGGGACAGCGGACTGCGTTACTTCGAGTACAGCTCGACGATGAGCTGCTCGCGGATTGACTCGTCGATCTGCTCGCGCTGGGGGACGACGCGAACCGTGACGGCGAAGCCGTCGTCACCCTTCTCGAGCCAACCCGGGACCGAGCGGTCCATGATGTCAAGGTTGCGCTTGACGTTGAAGTTCTCACGAGTCGCGACCTTGAGGGTCACGACGTCGCCGGGACGGACCCGGAAGCTGGGGATGGTCACGCGCTTGGCGTTGACCGTCACGTGGCCGTGGCGCACCAGCTGGCGGGCCTGGGCGCGCGAGGCGCCCCACCCGGCGCGGTAGGCGACGTTGTCCAGGCGAAGCTCGAGGAACTGCAGCAGGTTCGTACCGGTGATGCCGGGACGGCGGCTGGCCTCCTCGTAGAGGTTGCGGAACTGCTTCTCGAGCAGGCCGTAGATGCGCCGGGCCTTCTGCTTCTCGCGCAACTGGGTCAGGTACTCCGAGCCCTGGCGCTGGCGGTCACGGCCGTGCATGCCGGGCGGGAAGGCGCGGGTCTGGCGGTCGGAGTTCTCCGCGACGGGGCACTTCAGGGTGAAGCAGCGCTCCCCCTTCAGGTAGAGCTTGGTGCGCTCACGCCGACAGAGTCGGCAGACGGGACCGGTGTAACGAGCCATGATTCTTCCTTAGCCTCGACGACGCTTCTTCGGACGGCAGCCGTTGTGGGGCAGCGGCGTGACGTCCTTGATGGCCACCACTTCGATGCCGGCCGCGGCGAGCGAGCGGATCGCCGTCTCGCGGCCCGAGCCCGGTCCGCGGACCAGGACGTCGACCTTCTTCACGCCGTGCTCCATCGCGGCCCGCGCGCACTTCTCGGCGGCCAGCTGGGCGGCGAAGGGCGTCGACTTGCGCGAGCCCTTGAAGCCGACGTTGCCCGACGAGGCCCACGACAAGACGTTGCCCTCGGGGTCGGTGATCGACACGATCGTGTTGTTGAACGAGCTCTTGATGTGGGCCACGCCGAAGGCGACGTTCTTGCGCTCCTTGCGGCGTCCCTTGCGGGCGGTGGTGGTGGGCTTCGCCATTACTTGGTTACCTTCTTCTTGCCGGCGACGGTGCGCTTGGGACCCTTGCGGGTGCGCGCGTTGGTACGGGTGCGCTGACCGCGCACGGGCAGGCCCTTGCGGTGGCGGATGCCCTGGAGGCAGTTGATCTCCATCTTGCGCTTGATGTCCTGGGCCACGTCGCGGCGCAGGTCACCCTCGACGGTGATGTTCTGGTCGATGTAGGTGCGCAGCTTGTTGACGTCACCGTCGGTGAGATCCTTCACGCGGATCGACTCGTCGATCCCGGTCGCCGCGCAGATCTGCTGGGCGGTCGTGGGGCCGACGCCGAAAATGTAAGTGAGCGCGATCACCGTGCGCTTTTCGCGCGGGATGTCGACGCCGGCAATACGAGCCATCTCTTCTCTCCTAGCCCTGACGCTGCTTGTGACGCGGGTTCTCGCAGATCACGCGGACGTGACCGTTCCGTCTGATGACTTTGCACTTCTCACACATGGTCTTGACGCTGGCGCGAACCTTCATGTCTTCTCTCTCGACTCAGTCCCTGATTACTTGTAGCGGTAGGTGATGCGGCCGCGGGTCATGTCGTAGGGCGTGATCTCCACCTGGACCTTGTCGCCCGGCAGGATGCGGATGCGGTGCATGCGCATCTTGCCCGAGCTGTGCGCGAGGACGGTGTACCCGTTCTCCAGCTCGACGCGAAACATGGCGTTCGGCAGTGGCTCGACGACCGTTCCCTCAACGGTGAACGCGTCTTCCTTCGGCTTACTCAGGTTCCTTCTCCTTGTTACGACAACACGGCGACGAGCGGCTCGTCGCAGATGACCGTGGGCTCGCCCACAGGTCGGCTGACCATTCTACCGTTTTTTTCGCCGAACGCAAAAGCGCGGGCCGCCAGGGCCCGAAACGGCGCGTCCACGGGGCCAAAAAGTGACCCCCGGCCCTAGTGAGACTGGCAAAACTCGGTTCATGCTGGATGGATGAGTGCACCGGGGCACCGCGTCCGTCGCGCCACGATACCGCGCGACGAGTGTCTGGGACTGCTGCGCCGCGCCGACTACGCCCGGGTCGTGATCTCGGTCCGCTGCCTGCCCGCGGCCCTGCCGGCCCGGATCGCCGTGGTGGACGACCACGGGCTCCTGCTCGCCAGCGCCGAGGAGGCCGTGGTGGTCGCCGCCCGGCGCGGCGACGTCCTCTCGGTCCAGATCGACGGCCTCGAGCCCGACGGGGCGACCTGGTCGGTCATGGCCTCGGGCATCGCGGCGCTGCCCGACGGCGAGCCCCCGCTCTCGGCCGCCCTGACCCGCGCGGTCGCCGGGGGCGCCTCGATCGTCGCGCTGCCGCTCACCATCGTCACCGGGGAGCGGATCGGCTAGCCGCCCCGGTCCGGTGTGGGAGAATCGGGCGTGCCCTTCCACCGGATCACCGATCCCGCGAAGCTCCACGCGCTGATCGACGCGATCCTGCTGATCGAGACCGACGCGGACCTGTCGGACCTGCTGAGCCTGATCGTCGAGGCGGCGAGTCGGCTGGTGGGCGCGCGCTACGGCGCCCTCGGGGTCGTCGGCAGCGACGGGGCGACCCTCTCGCGCTTCGTGACCTACGGCGTGGACGAGGAACTGCGCGAGCGCATCGGCGCGGCGCCGCACGGCGCCGGGGTGCTCGGCGAGACGATCCTCGGCGGCGTGCCGGTGCGCGTGGAGGACCTCGCCCACCACGAGGGCGCGGCGGGTTTCCCGGCGCACCACCCCGTGATGGCCAACTTCCTCGGCGTGCCGGTCATGAGCGGCGACGGCCACGTCTTTGGCAACCTGTACCTCACCGACCGGACGGACGGGCGGGCCTTTGACGAGGAGGACGAGTACCTGGTCGAGGCCTTCGGGCGCGCGGCCGGTCTCGTGATCGACCAGGCGACGCTGCGCCACCACCTACGCGAGCTCACGCTCTCCGAGGAGCGCGAGCGCCTGGCGCGCGACCTGCACGACACGGTGATCCAGCGGCTCTTCGGGGTCGGGCTCGCCCTGCAGATCACGCTCGGCTCCACCCTCGACGAGGCCGACCGCGACCGAATCAACCGCGCGGTGGACGAGCTCGACACCACGATCCACGAGATCCGCACGACCATCTTCGAGATCGACCAGGACGACGTGGACGGCACCAACCTCGTGGCGCGCCTGCGCGCGATGTCCGACGAGGTCGCGACGCGCCTGGGCATCAAGGTGACCCTGCGCCTGCCCCTCGAGGCCGACCTCGAGCTCTCGACGCGCTGTGCGCGCCACACCCTCCAGGCACTTCGCGAGGCGCTCTCGAACGTCGCGCGCCACGCCCACGCGAGCGAGGCCGAGGTCACCCTCGAGATCGAAGGGCCGATGCTCGTGCTCAGCGTGCGCGACAACGGCGTCGGCTTTACCGTCCCGGTCGGACCGGGGCGAGGACTGCGCAACTTGCGCAGCCGGGCGCGCGAGCTCGGCGGGGACTGCACGTTCGAGTCCGAGCCGGGACGTGGCACACTGGTGCGATGGACCGCCCACCGTCTGGACTGACGTGATCCGGCTCCTGCTCGTCGACGACCACGAGATCGTGCGCCGGGGCCTGCGCGAGCTGCTCGAGGCCCACGACGACCTCACGGTCGTCGCCGAGGCCGCCTCGGTCGAGGAGGCCGAGGCCGTCGACGTGGACGCCATCGACGTGGCCGTGCTCGACGTGCGCCTGCCCGACGGCTCGGGCGTGGACCTCTGTCGGGACCTGCGCGAGCGGCGCGTGGACCTCGCGTGCCTGATGCTGACGTCCTTCGCCGACAACGAGGCCATGTCGGCCTCGGTGCTCGCCGGGGCCAAGGGCTACGTCTTGAAGAACGTGCGCGGCGACGACCTGGTGGACTCGATCCGCCGCGTCGCGACCGGCGAGATGCTCCTCAGCCCCGACCAGATCGAGCGGGCCCGCGAGCGCCTGCGCCGCCAGATCACCGAGGACATCCGCCTCGAGAGCCTGAGCCACCAGGAGCGCCGGATCCTCGAGCTGCTGAGCGAGGGCCTCTCGAATCGCGAGATCGCCACCGAGATGTTCCTCGCCGAGAAGACCGTGAAGAACTACGTGTCGAACTTGCTCGCCAAGCTCGGCTTCCAGCGGCGCACCGAGGCCGCGCTCTTCGCCCAGCGCTACCACGACCGGGCCCACCCCGAGTCCTAGTGCGCCTCGTCAGCCTGGTCCCCTCGCTGAGCGAGACCCTCGACGCCTGGGGGCTGCGCCCCGTCGGGGTGACGCGGTTCTGTGCCCTCGAGGGGGTCACGCGCGTCGGGGGTACCAAGGACCCCGACCTCGCCGCGATCGCGGCGCTGGCGCCCGACCTCGTGGTGCTCGACGAGGAGGAGAACCGGCGCGAGGACTACGAGGCGCTGCTCGCCCGGGGGATCGCGGTGCACGCGACGGCCGTGCGCGACCTCGACGACGTCGAGCGCGAGCTGGGCCAACTCGCCCAGATCGTCGGCCACCGCTGGACGGCGCCAGTGCGAGCGCCCGCGCGCGGCGCGCAGCGCCGTGTGGTCGTGCCGATCTGGCGCCGACCCTGGATCGCGCTCGGCGCCCCGACTTACGCCACGTCGCTGCTCGCGCACCTCGGCTACGAGAACGCCCTCGCCGGGCGGGGTCCCTACCCCCACGTCGAGCTCGACGAACTCACCGAGCTTCGCCCCGAGCTCGTGCTCGCCCCGAGCGAGCCCTACCCCTTTGCCGAGCGTCACCGCGCCGAGCTCGAGACGATAGCCCCGGTCGTCTTCGTGGATGGGCGCGACCTCTTCTGGTGGGGGGTGCGCACGGCGGACGCGATCGCGCGCCTCGCGGCCGTGCTCGGCGGGACCTAGAGGACCGTGAAGACCTCGGGGCCGTCGTCGGTGACGGCGATGGTGTGCTCGAAGTGCGCCGAGAGCGACCCGTCGGCCGTCATGACGCTCCAGCCGTCGTCGAGCTGATAGGTGTCATAGGAGCCGACGTTCACCATCGGCTCGACCGCGAAGACCATCCCGCTCTTCAGCGTCGGACCCGGGGTGCCGGGCCAGTAGTTGGGCACCTGGGGGTTCTCGTGCATCTCGGTGCCGATCGCGTGGCCGACGTACTCGCGCACGACGCCAAAGCCGGCCGCCTCGGCGACCCGTTGGACCGCCCGGCCGATCTCGTGGAGCCGGTTGCCGACCACCATCTGCTCGATGCCGGCCCACAGGGAGCGCTCGGTGACCTCGATGAGGCGCTTGGCCTGGGCGCTGATCTCGCCGACGCCGGTCGTGTAGGCGGCGTCGCCGTGGTAGCCCTCGACGATGGCGCCACAGTCCACCGAGATGATGTCGCCCTCGCGAAGCACGACGTCACCGGGGATGCCGTGGACGATCATGTCGTTGGGGCTCGTGCAGATCACCGCGGGAAAGCCGTGGTAGCCGAGGAAGTTCGAGCGGGCGTTGCGCTTCTCGAGCACGGCCGCGGCCACCTCGTTCAGCTCGGCCGTCGTCACGCCGGGGCGGATCGCGGCGCGCGTGGCCTCGTGGATCTCGGCGACGACGCGGCCGGCCCTTCGCATCTTGGCCAGTTCGTCGGCCGAGCGCCTCATCGGGCCAGCCGTTCGCCGATCACGGCGATAATCGCCGCGGTGACCTCGTCGGGACCCCGCGAGCCGTCCACGCTCACGAGCAGTCCGCGCTCGCGGTAGAAGTCGAGCAGGGGCGCGGTGTCGCGCTCGTAGGCCTCGAGGCGGCTGCGGATCGCCTCGGGCTGGTCGTCGGCGCGCTGGACGACCGTGCCCTGGCAGTTCGAGCAGACCCCCGACACCGCCTCGGGGTCGGTGTCGGTGTAGATCGCCCCGCAGTCGACGCACACCCGGCGCGCCGAGAGCCGCTCTGTCACGAGCTCGACGGGCACGTCGAGGTTGATGCAGAGCTTCACGCCGTCCTCGCCGAGGATCGACTCGAGCGCCTCGGCCTGGGCGAAGGTGCGCGGGAATCCGTCCAGCAGCGCGCCGAGCGCCGCGTCGGGCTGGGTGAAGCGCTCCTCGACGAGCCGGTTCACCAGGTCGTCCGAGACGAGCGCGCCCGCCTCGAGCACGGCCGCCACGTCGCGACCGACCGGCGTGCCGGCCTTCACGGCCGCGCGCAGCATGTCACCGGTCGACACGTGGGGGATCGAGTAGCGCTCGGACAGCCGCTTGCACTGGGTGCCCTTGCCGGCTCCCTGCTTACCCAGGACGACGAGGATCAGTCGGCCCATGTCAGCGCTTGAGGAACCCTTCGTAGTTGCGCATCATCAGCTGGCTGTCGATCTGGCGCATGGTCTCGAGGGCCACGCCGACCGCGATCAGCAGGGTGGTGCCGTAGTACGGGAAGCGGTTGATGTGCCAGAGCGCCATCAGCACCGCGGGCACCACCGCCACGCCGGCGAGGAAGACCGCGCCGACGGTGGTGATGCGCGAGAGCATCTTGGCGAAGTACTTCTCGGTCGGCAGGCCCGGGCGGATGCCCGGCACGAAGCCGCCCTGCTGGCGAAGCAGCTCGGCCTGCTGGTGCGGCTCGAAGGCGATGTAGACGTAGAAGAACGTGAAGGCGAGGATCAGCGCGAAGTCCGAGACGATGTAGAAGAAGCTGGTCGGCTGCAGCGACGAGTTCACGAAGTGCTGAAAGCCCGTCCACGGCACCACGTTGGACAAGAGGACCGGGATGTAGAGCACTGACGAGGCGAAGATGATCGGGATCACGCCGGACTGGTTGACCTTCAGGGGGATGTAGGTCGAGTTGCCGCCCATCTCCTTTCGCCCGACGACCCGTCGCGCGAAGGTGACCGGGATCCGGCGCTGGCCGTTGTCCATGAAGACGATCAGCACCAGCAGCGCGATCGAGATGACCACGATGGTGTAGAACTTCACCGGCCCGCCCTCGGCGTAGACCGCGCGGCCGCCCGAGGGCAGCCCGGCCACGACGTTGGCGAAGATCAGCAGGCTCATGCCCTGGCCGACGCCGCGCTGGGTGATGAGCTCGGCGAGCCACATCACGAAGGCCGTGCCGGCGGTCATGATCGCCACCATGAAGAGCCCCAGCCACAGGTTGAACTTGGGGATGAGGTCGATGTTAAAGCCCAGCAGCGCCTGGTCGTGGCCGTGGAAGGCGTAGATCAGGCCGGTCGACTGCAGCAGCGCGAGGCCGATCGTGAGGTAGCGCGTCGTCTGGGTGATGCGCTTCTCGCCCACCGCGCCCTGGTCGCGCCACTCGGTCAGCTTGGGGATGACCGTGGTGAGCAGCTGGATCACGATGGAGCTCGTGATGTAGGGCATGACCCCGAGGCCGAAGACCGCGAGGCGGGTGAGCGCCCCGCCGCTGAACAGGTTCAAGAAGCCGAGCACGCCCGAGGCGCCGGCCTTGGACTGCAGGACCTGGACCTGGGACCAGCTGACCCCGGGGATGGGCAGGTTGGCGCCGAGCTGGTAGAGGCAGATGATCGCGACCGTGAAGATGACCTTGTTGCGAAGGTCCGGGACGCGAAAGATGTTCGCGAGTCGACGCAGCACGACGGGCCTAGCGGTTCTGGTGCTGGTTGCCGGCTGCCGGCGGACGGACCGCGAAGGGCTTGTCGAGCACGGTGACGCTGCCGCCCGCGGCTTCGATCGCGCTGCGCGCGGAGGCCGAGAACCCGTGGGCCGAGACCGTGACTGCCTGGTCGAGCGTGCCGCGGCCGAGGACCTTGACGAGGTCGTTCTTGCGGATCAGGCCGTTGGCGACGAGCACCTCGGGGGTGACCTCGGCGACGCCCAGCGCGGTGATCGCGTCGAGGTTGACCGGCGTGTACTGCACGCGGAACGGGTTGGTGAAGCCCTTCAGCTTGGGGATGCGCTGCATCAGGGGCAGCTGGCCACCCTCGAAGCCGGCGGGAATCTGGCGGCGGGCCTTCTGACCCTTGGTGCCGCGCCCGGCGGTCTTGCCGCCGTGGCCGCCGATGCCGCGGCCGACGACCTTCTTGCGGTGCGTCGAGCCGGCGGGGGCCTTGAGATCGTGCAACTTCATTCAGCCACCTCTTCCACGGTGATCAGGTGCGGCACCCGGGCGATCATCCCGTGAATCTCGGGACGGTCGGGCAACACGTTGGACTGGCCGATGCCGCGTAGTCCCAGCGCGCGCAGCGTGCCGCGGTGCTTGGGCTTGGTGGCGATCGACGATCGGACTTGGGTTACCTTCAACTTAGCCATGCGCGGTCTCCGTCTTGAACAGGTCGCCCTCGCGCTGGCGCTCGCGGTAGGCGCGAAGGGTCCCGCTGGGGATGACCTCGTCCAGGGCGCGGCCGCGCTGGCTGGCGACGAGCTCGGGGCGGCGCAGCTGCTTGAGCCCCTCGATCGTCGCGTGGGCGACGTTGATGCCGTTGGACGAGCCCAACGACTTGGCGATGATGTCCTTCACGCCGGCCATCTCGAGGATGGCGCGCGCGGCGCCGCCGGCGATCACGCCGGTTCCCGGGGCGGCGGGCTTCATCAGCACGCGCCCGGCGCCCGAGGCGCCGATCACCGGGTAGACGATCGTCGAGCCGGCGAGGGGCACTTCGAAGATGTTCTTGCGGGCCTCCTCGAGGCCCTTCTGCACGGCGAGGCCCGCTTCCTTGGCCTTGCCGTAGCCCAGACCCACCCGGCCGTTGCCATCCCCGATGACCATCAGCGCGGTGAAGGAGAACCGACGACCACCCTTGACGACCTTGGAGACGCGGTTGACCTTGATGGTCCGCTCTTCGTACTGTTCCAGATCCATTAGAACTCCAGTCCGGCCTGACGCAGCGCGTCGGCGAAGGCGGCGACGCGCCCGTGGTAGTCGAATCCTCCGCGGTCAAAGACCACGGCGGTGATGTTGGCGGCCTGGGCGCGCTCGGCGAGCACCGCCGCGACGGCCTTGGCGCCCTCGATGTTGCCACCCGAGACGCTGCGCAGCCCGGGCTCGACCGAGGAGGCGGCCGCCAGCGTCCGGCCCGCCTCGTCGTCGATGATCTGGGCCGAGATGTGCTTGTTGGAGCGGCTGAGCGCCACGCGCGGACGCGCGGCCGTGCCGGCCAGGGTCTTGCGCAGACGCCGGTGGCGGCGCTGGCGCAGTTCACGAGTGCTACGGGCCATTACTTCGCCGCCTTTCCAGCCTTGCGCAGCACCTTCTCACCGAGGTAGCGCACACCCTTGCCCTTGTAGGGCTCGGGCTTACGAATCTTGCGGATGGTCGCGGCGACCTGGCCGACGACCTCCTTGTCGGCGCCCTTGACGACCACGCGGGTCGGCGAGGGGACCTCGAAGGTCACCCCGGCGGGCGCGGTGAACTTCACCGGGTGGCTGAAGCCGAGCGACAGGTCGAGCGCGTCGGCGCCCGCCGCCGCGGCGCGGTAGCCCACGCCGATGATCTCGAGCTCCTTGGTCCAGCCCGTCGTCACCCCGACGACCATGTTGGCCACCAGCGTGCGGGTCAGGCCGTGCAGGGCGCGGTACTGGGTCTCGTCGTTGCGGCGCTCGACGGCCAGCACGTCGCCCTCGCGGGTGATCGTGATCCCGTCGGGCAGCGTACGCGTCATCGTCCCGTTGGGGCCGGCGACCGTCACCACGCTGTTCTCCACGTCGACGGTGACCGTCGAGGGGATCGTGATCGGGTTACGACCGATGCGCGACATGAGCTTCCTCCTGAGAGTTCACGGGCCGGTTACCAGACATAACACAGCACCTCGCCGCCCAGCTTGGCCTTGCGCGCCTCGCGGTCGGTCATGAGCCCGTGGCTCGTCGAGACGACGGCCACGCCCACGCCGCCGAGCACCTTGGGCATCTGGTCGGACTTCTTGTAGATACGCAGACCGGGCTTGGAGACGCGCTTCAGGCCCACGATGGTCTTCTGGCGGTCGGCCGAGTACTTCAGCTCGATGCGCAGCGTGGCGCCGGGCTTGCCCTCGGCACGGGTCACCGTGAAGCCGTTGATGAAGCCCTCACGCTGCAGCAGCGTGGCGAGGTTCTCCTTCAGCTTCGAGCTCGGCATGGAGACGTGGTCGAACATGGCCGCGTTCGCGTTGCGAATGCGGGTCAGCATGTCGGCGATCGGGTCGGTCATCGTCATGAGATCTCCTACCAGCTCGCCTTGGTCACACCCGGCACTTCACCCGCGTGCACCATTTGGCGCAGGCAGATGCGGCAGAGTCCGAACTTGCGGTACACCGAGCGCGGACGGCCGCAGCGCTCGCAGCGCGTGTAGGCGCGGGTCGAGAACTTGGGGGTCTGCTGCTGCTTGATTCGAAGCGACTTCTTCGCCATGTCTATCGATTCTCCTGCTTGAAGGGGAAGCCGTAGGCGCGCAGGAATGCGCGGCCCTGCTCGTCGGTCGCGGCGGTGGTGACGATCGTGATGTCAAAGCCCCGCGGCGCATCGATCTTGTCGTAGTCGATCTCGGGGAAGATCAACTGGTCGTTGATGCCAAAGGTGTAGTTCCCGTGCCCGTCGAAGGACTTGGGCGACAGGCCGCGGAAGTCACGGATGCGCGGGATCGCCAGGCTGATCAGCCGGTCGAAGAACTCCCACGCGCGGTC
Source organism: Actinomycetes bacterium (assembly GCA_021818025.1). GTDB lineage: Bacteria > Actinomycetota > Acidimicrobiia > Acidimicrobiales > RAAP-2 > RAAP-2. The sequence continues at coordinate 12,449 of JAKAFH010000028.1, forward strand.
CCCGCGCAGCGTCACCTTGACCCCGATCGGCTGGGTCTCGCGCAGCTTGAAGCTGGCGATGGACTTCTTGGCGCGGGTGACGATCGGCTTCTGGCCCGTGATGAGTTCGAGGTCGCGCTGGGCGCCCTCGAGCAGCGAGGCCTGCTGGGTCGCACGCCCGACGCCCGAGTTCAGGACGATCTTCTCGAGTCGCGGGACCTGCATGACGTTGGCGAGGCCCAACTCGGCCTGCAAGGCCGCGCGGATCTCCTCGTCGTAGCGAGCCTTGAGACGTGGACGTACGCTCACAGCGCCTCCCCACACTTGCGGCAGACGCGCACCTTCGTGCCGTCCACCTCGCGATACCCGACCTTGGCCGGGCCCTTGTGACCGTCGCACCACAGCGCGACGTTGGACACGTGCATCGGCATCACCTTGTCGATGATCCCGGCCTGCATCATGGAGCCGGTCTGCTTGGTGTGGCGCTTGGCGATGTTCAGCCCGTCCAGGACGACCTTGTCAACCTGGGGCAGGGACTCTTCGACCACGGCCCGCTCGCCGCGGAACTTCCCGGCGATCACGAGCACGTCGTCACCCTTACGAATCTTCATTACAAAACCTCCGGCGCCAGCGAAATGATTCGCATGAACTTCTTGTCGCGCAGTTCACGCCCGACGGGCCCGAAGATACGGGTGCCGCGGGGCTGGAGCTGGTCGTTGATCAGCACGGCCGCGTTCTCGTCGAACTTGATGTAGGAGCCGTCGGGACGGCGCTTCTCCTTGGCGGTGCGCACGACGACGCAGCGCACCACGTCGCCCTTCTTCACCGCGGCGCCCGGGATGGCGTCCTTCACCGTGGCGATGAAGACGTCACCGATCGAGGCGTAACGACGCCGCGACCCGCCGAGCACGCGAATGCAGAGCACTTCCTTGGCGCCCGAGTTATCGGCGACCTTGAGTCGGGATTCCTGCTGGATCATCGCGCACGCTCCACGATCTCGGTCAAGCGCCAGCGCTTCAGCTTGGACAGCGGGCGGGTCTCTTGGACCCGCACGCGGTCGCCCACCTTGGCGTCATTGGCGGCGTCGTGCACGTAGAGCTTCTTCGTGCGCTGGACCGTCTTGCCGTAGCGCGGGTGGCTCACCCGCTCGTTCACGGCCACGACCAGCGTCGCGTTCATCTTGTCGGACACGACGATGCCCTCGCGCACCTTGCGCGGGTTCTCGCGCTTTGCGGGGTTGGTCTCGTCAGTCATCACTCACCTGCTTCCTGGGCCTCGGCGGCCGCGATCTCGCGCTCGCGAACGAGCGTGGCCAGCCGGGCGATGTCCTTGCGGACCTCGCGCAGCCGCGCGGAGTCGTCGAGCTGGCCCGTCGCCAACTGGAACCGGAGGTTGAACTGCTCACGGCGCGTCTCGGTCAGACGTTCCACGAGCTCGGTGTCGCCGAGCTGTCGCAGCTCGGCGCGGCGCTCACTGGTCTTGGCCATCAGATCGTCACCTCCGGGGTGCCGTGGGTCCCGGGACGCACGACGAACTTCGCCTTGATCGGCAGCTTCTGGATGGCGCGCTCCATGGCGGCGCGCGCCAGGGCCTCGTCGACCCCACCCAGCTCGAACATCACGCGCCCGGGCTTGACGACAGCGACCCAGAACTCGGGGTTGCCCTTGCCCGAGCCCATGCGGGTCTCGGCCGGCTTCTGGGTGACGGGCTTGTCCGGGAAGACCCGGATCCAGACCTTGCCACCACGACGGACGTGGCGGGTCATCGCGATACGGGCCGCCTCGATCTGGCGCGCCGTGATCCAGCCGGCCTCGAGGGCCTGGATCCCGAAGTCACCGAAGATCAGCTCCGTGCCGCCCTTGGCCATGCCGGTCATGCGGCCGCGCTGCTGCTTGCGGTGCTTCACCTTGCGGGGCATCAACATGATTACTCCACGTCCTTTCGAAAGTGCGGCGTGTCGGTGTGATCCTGCGCCGTGCGACGCTCGATCTCCTCTTCGACACTCAGGCGCGCCTCGACGTCCTCGGGAGCGACCAGCAGGTCGACCGGGGGCGCCTCAACGACGACCGGCGCGGCCGGGGCCTCGGCCTCGAGAGCGCGACGGCGTCCGCCGCCCGCGCGCACGACGCCCTTGGGCGCCGCGCTGGCGCCGACCGGGACCGCGTCGCCGGCGGCCATGGCGGCCTCGCGCACGATCTTCTCGTCGTTGGTCAGCTGGTAGGGCAGGATGTCGCCCTTGTAGATCCAGACCTTGACGCCGATGCGCCCGGTCGAGGTGCGCGCCTCGCGGAAGCCGTAGTCGATGTCCGCGCGCAGCGTGTGCAGCGGGACCCGGCCCTCGCGGTAGGACTCGCGCCGGGACATCTCGGCGCCGCCGAGACGGCCCGAGGCCTGGATCTTCACGCCGAGCGCGCCGGCCTTCTGGACCGTCTGGATGCCGCGCTTCATCGCACGGCGGAAGGCCACGCGCCGGATCAGCTGGTCGCAGATCCCCTGGGCGATCAGTGCGGCGTCGAGCTCGGGCTGCTTGATCTCCTGGATGTTCAGCGAGATCTTGTTCTTCTGGCCCGTGATCTTCTCGAGGTCCTTCTTCAGGCGGTCGGCCTCGCCACCGCGACGGCCGATCACGATGCCCGGACGGGCCGTGTGGATGTCGACGCGGATGCGGTCCGAGTTGCGCTCGATCTCGATGCGGCTCACCGCGGCGCTCTCGAGCTGGCGGGTCAGGTAGTCGCGGATCTTCCAGTCCTCGACGACGAGGTCCTTGTAACCCTTCTCCTTGAACCAGCGCGACTTCCAGTCCGTCGTGATGCCGAGACGGAACCCGTAGGGATTTACCTTCTGACCCATTTACTTCTCCGTCTCTTCGGACTCGGCGACCTCGGTCACCTCGTCGCTCGCGACCGTCTCGTCGGCCGTCTCACTCGTCTCGACCACCTCGGTGGCCTCGGTCTCGACCACGTCGGTCTCGATAACGTCGGTCTCGACCACGTCGGTCTCGACCACGTCGGCGAGCTCGGCCTCGGCCTCGGCGGCGGCCTCACGCTTGTTGAGGCTCGCCTGCTGGTCGGCGCGCTTGCGCGAGGAGGCCACGCGGCGGCTGCGCGAGGCGGTCGCCTGGGCGTTGCGCGCGGCGCGCAGCACCTCGAGACGGTCCTCCTCGAGGCGCGACACGATCACCGTGATGTGGCAGGCGCGCTTCATGATCTTGCCGGCGCGACCACGCGCGCGCGGCGAGAAGCGCTTCATCGTGACGCCCTCGTCGGCGTAGGCCGCCGAGACGTAGAGCTCGTCGGCCGACTGGCCGTCGTTGTTCACGGCGTTGGCGACCGCCGAGGCGAGCACCTTGCCGACGACGTCGGCGGCCTCGCGGGAGGTCAGCGCGAGGATCTCGCGTGCGGTGTTCACGTCCTCGCCACGGATCAGGTCCAGCACCACGCGGGCCTTGCTCGCGGACATGTGGTAGCCGCGCAGCACCGCGCGGGTTCCCGGGCGTTCGTTGGTCTTGGGACCGGTCATTAGCGCCTACCCGTCTTTTCCTGGCCCGCGTGGAACTTGAAGGTCCGCGTCGGGGCGAATTCGCCGAGCTTGTGGCCGACCATCGACTCGTTCACAAAGACCGGCACGTGACGGCGCCCGTCGTGCACCGCGAGGGTGTGGCCGACCATGTCGGGGATGACCGTCGAGCGGCGGCTCCAGGTCTTGATGACCTTCTTCTCGTTGGCCGCGTTCATGGCGTCCACCTTCTTCAACAGGTGGGCGTCGATGAACGGACCCTTCTTCAAGCTGCGTGACATTTCCTACCTCCGCGATCCGCGTCCACGACGACGACGAATGATGAGCGCGTCCGAGGACTTCGGCAGACGCGTACGACCTTCTGGCTGACCCCACGGGGAGACCGGGTGGCGTCCACCGGAGGTCTTGCCCTCACCGCCACCGAGCGGGTGGTCGACGGGGTTCATGGCCACACCACGGGTCTGGGGGCGGATGCCCTTCCAGCGGTTGCGGCCGGCCTTGCCGACCTTGATGAGCTCGTGCTCGGAGTTGCCGATCTCGCCGAGCGTGGCGCGGCAGTCGATCGGCACGCGGCGCATCTCGGTCGAGGGCAGGCGCAAGGTGGCGAAGCCCCCGTCCTTGGCGACGAGCTGGACGCTCATGCCGGCGCTGCGGGCCATCTTGCCGCCGCCGCCGGGGCGCAGCTCGACGTTGTGCACGGTCGAACCGGTCGGGATGAAGCGCATCGGCAGGGCGTTGCCCGTGCGGATGTCGGCCTTGGGGCCCGAGGCGACGACGTCGCCGACCTTGAGCCCGTGCGCGGCGAGGATGTAGCGCTTCTCACCGTCGGCGTAGTGCAGCAGGGCGATGCGGCACGAGCGGTTCGGGTCGTACTCGATCGCCGCGACCGTCGCCGGCACGCCGTCCTTGTTGCGCTTGAAGTCAATGACGCGGTACTGCTGCTTGTGGCCGCCGCCGCGGTGACGCGACGTCTTGCGGCCGTAGCTGTTACGCCCGCCGGTGCGGGGCTTGGGCTCGAGCAGCGACTTCTCGGGGCGGTCCTTGGTGATCTCGGCGAAGTCCGAGACCGTCTGGAACCGGCGGCCCGGGCTCGTTGGTTTGCGGTGACGCAGTGCCATGGCGTTCCTTAACTCTCGAAGAGGTTGATCGTGTCGCCCTGGCGCAGGGTGACGATGGCGCGCTTGGAGCCGGGCCGCGAGCCGCGCACGCCGGTGCGCAGGTTGCGGGTCGACTTGCCCTTGCGGTTGAGGGTGTTGACGTTGACGACCTTCACGCTGAAGGCCTGCTCGACGGCGTTGCGCACGTCGATCTTGGTGGCGCGCGGGTCGACCACGAAGACGTAGGTGCCGCGGTCCATCAGGGCGTAGGTCTTCTCAGAGACCACCGGGCGAATCAGGATGCTCATGGCGTCACGCATCAGTTGTCCTCCTTGACCCGCGGCAGCGTGGCGTCGGTGAAGAGCACCCAGTCCGCCTCGAGCACGTCGTACGCGTTGATCTCGCCCTCGTCGATGGTCTTGACGTGGTCGAGGTTGTTGAACGAGTAGTACGCCACCGCGTCGCCGCGGTTCAGCACGACGAGGATCTTGCCCTCGAGGCCGAGCGCGCCGAGCGCGCCGAGCGCGGCCTTGGTCTTGGGCTCGCTCCAGGCGTCAAAGGAGTCCACGAGCGCCACGCGCGACTCGGCCGCGCGGTCCGACAGCGCCGAGTAGAGCGCCAGTCGGATCATCTTCTTGGGCGTCTTCTGGTCGTACTTGCGGGGCTTGGGCCCGAGGGCGATGCCACCGCCCGGGTAGTGCGGCGCGCGGGTCGTGCCCTGGCGCGCGCCACCGGTGCCCTTCTGGCGGAACGGCTTCTTGCCACCACCCGAGACCTCTTTGCGGGTCTTGGTCGACTGGGTGCCCGCGCGCTTGGCGGCGAGCTGGGCCGTGACGACCTGGTGCAGGACGGCCACGTTGGGCTCGATGCCAAAGATCGTCGGCTCGAGCTCGACGGTGCCGAGCGTCGCGCCGTCGAGGCTGCGGCGCTCGACGCTGCGCGATACGGGCGCGGGGCGGTCCTTCTTCACGGGACCGCGCAGGGTAAAGACGTCGCTCATCGCAGACCTCCGGCCTTCATCGGGTTCTTCACCGAGGTGCGCAGCACCACGACCCCGCCGCGCGGGCCCGGGACGGCACCCTTGACGAGCACGAGGTGCCGGTCGACGTCCACGCCGACGACCTCGAGGTTGGTGGTGGTCACCTGGCCGCCGCCCATGCGACCGGCCATGCGCGTGCCCTTGAACACGCGGCCCGGGGTCGCACAGGCCCCGATCGAGCCGGGTGCGCGGTGGTGCTTGTGGTTACCGTGCGCGCCGCCCTGACCAGCGAAGTTGTGGCGCTTCATGCCACCGGCGAAGCCCTTGCCCTTGGCGACGGCCGTCGCGTCGATCATCTCGCCCTTGTCAAAGACGCTCGCCAGGATCTCCTGGCCGACCTCGTAGCCGGCGACGTCGTCGAGGCGCAGCTCGACGAGCTTGGCGCCCGGCGCCACGCCCGCCTTCTCGAAGTGGCCGAGCTCGGGCTTGTTGAGGGTGTTGGCCCGGCGCGTGCCCCAGGTCACCTGGACCGCGCTGTAGCCCTCCTTCTCGGGGGTCTTCACCTGGACGACGCGGGCCGGGCTCACCCGTACCACCGTGACGGGAATGGCCCGGTTCTGGTCGTCCCAGATCTGGGTCATGCCCACCTTCTCGCCGACGATCGCTTTGGTCGCCACGTTTGCCTCTCTCTGCTGTTCTGAGCGTCGGTTCCCGACACACAGACGCTCCGTTCAGGTGATAAACCCGAACGGAGCGCTCGACTGGTTCGGTTCAGCGTCCCTCCGTGGAGGCAACTGAACACATCACTTTTCCCACCCCGAAAGGCGGGCTACCCACCGTACACCATCGGACCCCGCCGGCGCAAAGGCGCCGGCGGGGTCGACGGGTCAACCCTGACGGATCTTGATCTCGATGTCCACGCCGGCCGGCAGGTCGAGTCGCTGGAGCGAGTCGACCGTCTTGGCGGTGTGGTCCACGATGTCGAGCAGGCGCTTGTGCACCCGCATCTCGAAGTGCTCGCGGCTGTCCTTGTGCTTGTGCGGACCGCGAACCACCGTGTAGCGGTGGGTCTCGGTCGGCAGCGGCACCGGTCCCTGGACGCGGGCGTTGGTCCGCTCAACCGTCTGGACGATCTTCGCCGTGGACTGGTCGAGGACCCCGTGGTCGAACGCCTTCAACCGGATGCGGATCATTTGACGGTTGTCGGCCACGACTACTTCACGATCTTCGTGACGCGGCCCGAACCGACCGTGCGGCCGCCCTCGCGGATGGAGAAGGTGAGGCCCTCTTCCATGGCGATCGGCTTGCCAAGGGTCACGACCATCTCGGTGTTGTCACCGGGCATGACCATCTCGGTGCCCGCGGGCAACTCGATGGTGCCGGTCACGTCGGTGGTGCGGAAGTAGAACTGCGGACGGTAGTTGGCGAAGAACGGCTTGTGACGGCCACCCTCCTCCTTGGTCAGCACGTAGACCGAGGCCTCGAAGACGGTGTGGGGCGTGATTGAGCCGGGCTTGCACAGCACCTGGCCGCGCTCGACGTCTTCCTTCTTCGTGCCGCGCAGCAGGGCGCCGAGGTTGTCACCGGCCTGACCCTGGTCGAGGAGCTTGCGGAACATCTCGATGCCGGTGACCGTGGTCTTGGTGGTCGGGCGCAGGCCCACCATCTCGACTTCGTCGCCGACCTTGATGACGCCCTGCTCGACCTTGCCGGTCACGACGGTGCCGCGGCCGGTGATGGACATGACGTCCTCGATCGACATGAGGAACGGCTTGTCCGTCGAGCGCTGGGGCTCGGGGATGTACGCGTCGACCGCGTCCATGAGCTCCATGACCTTGTCGCCCCACGCCTCGTCGCCCTCGAGGGCCTTGAGGGCGGACACGCGCACGATCGGGGTGTCGTCACCGGGGAAGTCGTAGCTGGTCAGCAGCTCGCGCACTTCCATCTCGACGAGCTCGAGCAGCTCCTCGTCCTCGACCATGTCGGCCTTGTTGAGGGCCACGACGATGTAGGGGACGCCGACCTGGCGAGCGAGCAGCACGTGCTCGCGGGTCTGGGGCATCGGGCCGTCGGTCGCCGAGACGACCAGGATGGCGCCGTCGACCTGGGCGGCGCCGGTGATCATGTTCTTCACGTAGTCCGCGTGACCGGGCATGTCGACGTGGGCGTAGTGGCGGTTCGCCGTCTCGTACTCCACGTGGGCGATCGAAATCGTGATACCGCGCTGGCGCTCTTCGGGGGCCTTGTCGATCTGGTCGAACGGCGTGAAGGCGGTGCCGGGCAGACGGGTGGACAGAACCTTGGTGATGGCGGCCGTCAACGTGGTCTTGCCGTGGTCGATGTGACCCATCGTGCCGATGTTGACGTGCGGCTTCGTGCGCTCGAACTTCTGCTTTGCCATTGTCGGGGACTAACTTTCTCTCTCGTGACGGGCCCGCGGTGGGCTCGTCTGGTTTCTTGCGGCCCGCCCCGACGACGGTTTGGACCTTACATACGCTGGTTGCCCAGCCTCCTACGCGCCAGTGGCCTTCGCGACGATCTCCTTGGCGATCGCGTCCGGGACTTCCGCGTACGAGTGGAACTGCATGGTGTACGTCGCGCGCCCCTGGGTGCGCGAACGCAGGTCAGTAGCGTAGCCGAACATGTCGGCCAGCGGCACCAGCGCGCGAATTGCCTGGCTGTTGCCCCTTTGCTCCATGCCCTCGATCCGGCCGCGGCGACTCGAAAGGTCACCGATGACGTCGCCCATGTAGTCCTCGGGGGTCACGACCTCCACGGCCATCACGGGCTCGAGCAGGACGGGGCTCGCCAGGCGAGCGGCCTTCTTCACCGCGATCGACCCGGCGATCTTGAAGGCCATCTCCGAGGAGTCGACGTCGTGGTAGCTACCAAAGGTGAGCCGCACGCGCACGTCCACGACCGGATAGCCCGCGAGCACGCCCGAGGTCAGCGCCTCGGTGATGCCCTGGTTGACCGGCTGGATGTACTCCTTGGGGATGACCCCGCCGGTGATCTCGTCGACGAACTCGTAGCCGCCGCCGGGCCCGGTGGGCTCGAGGGTGATCACGACGTGGCCGTACTGACCCTTACCACCGGTCTGGCGGACGTACTTCTCTTCGACCTTCTCGACCGACTTGCGGATCGTCTCGCGGTAGGCCACCTGGGGCTTGCCGACGTTGGCGTCGACCGAGAACTCGCGCAGCATGCGGTCCACGAGCACCTCGAGGTGCAGCTCGCCCATGCCCGAGATGACGGTCTGGCCGGTCTCCTCGTCGGTGCGCACGCGGAACGTCGGGTCCTCCTCGGAGAGCGCGTAGAGCGCCTTGCCGAGCTTCTCCTGGTCGGCCTTGGTCTTGGGCTCGACGGCGACGTGGATGACGGGCTCGGGGAAGGTCAGCGTCTCCAGCTGGACCGGGCTCGAGGTGTCCGACAGGGTGTCACCGGTCGTGACCTGCTTGAGCCCGACCGCGGCGACGATGTCGCCGGTGCGGATGGTGTCGAGGTCCTCGCGGTTGTTCGCGTGCATCAAGAGCAGGCGTCCGAGACGCTCCTTCTTCATGCCCTTGGTGGTGTTGACGACCGTCTCGCCCTTCTCGA
>JAKAFH010000115.1 GCA_021818025.1 Actinomycetes bacterium
GACCCTCACCTGGTAGGTCACGCCGCCGTAAGTGGCCGAGAACGCGCCGTTGGTGTCCATCGACACCCCGACGCTCGCGATCTCGGTCCACCCGCCCCACTGAACGTAGGTGTCACAGTGCCACGTCGTCGGGTCCCAGTTACCGGTGCAGTGGGTCTGCACGGTGCCGCCACTCGCCTGGATCTGGGCCCTAAAGCCGGCCGAAACCGCGAGGTACGGCGACGACGACGACACGCTGAGGTAGTAGTTGCCCGCGAAGTAGGCGTTGTAGCGCACGAGACCGGTGTCGACGACGCCGCTCTGGAGGTTCACGCTGCCCGTCGAGGTGAACGAGAAGGAGAAATTTGGACTGACCGTCGTCGGGCCGTAGGAGTAGGTCTGCCCGTTCCAGGTGATCGAGCCGCCGATGGTCGCGCTGATTGGGCCCGTCGTCGTGCACGAACCGGTGCAGTTACCGACGCTGAAGGTTCCCGAGCCCGATATCGCACCGAGCGAGAACGAGGCCGCCATCGAGAGGTTGAAGCCAACCGTCGAGCCGGCGTGGTAGAAGGTCCCGCTCAGGTTGCCCGCGAGGATTCCCCCGAGGTTCACCGAGCCGCTCGCGGACAGCGTCTGGGACTGTGGCGAGACCTGGAACGTGAAGTTCAGATTTCCGAGGTTGTAGCCCCCCGGGCTCACGTCGAGCGACCCGATGAGCGAGACCTCGACCCCGCCACCGGGCGCGCCGGTGAAGGCCCCTTGGATGGCGAGCGTCGAGCCCAGGATCGACATCGTCGCCGACGCGTTCACCACCACCTCGGTGATCGGCGGCGGCGAGAATCCCCAGAAGGACGGGAACGTGATCGTCTGCTTGGCGGCGTGCACGGTCATCGCGAGCGAGAACCCGCCGAAGTTCACGGTGGCGCTGCCGGTGAGGTCGAGATTGGTCGGCGAGATGGAGCCCGAGATCGAGATCTCGTTGGACCCGATGGCGATACCGCCCGAGAAGCTGAGGGAGAACGACGAGCCGATGGTCACTGACACGAAGGCGTTCTGCATCGTGAAGGGTCCGACGCTAAAGCCCGTGACCGACGCCGTCCCCGAGAAGTTGAACGGATTGACCGTCAACGTCGCGTTGAACGTGATGGCAGTACCGAGGAATGTGCCGTTGAATCCCACGGCAAATCCCGGCGCGATCGTCGTCCCAGCCACCACGCAGCCACTCGGCGCGGCGACGAAGGTCGCGTAGCTCGCGGTGATCACCCCGCTGCCGATGTCGATCACCGTCGGGGCCCCCGGCGCGTCGCTCCCCATGCTCACGGCCAGGCAGGGACTGGTCTCAGCGATGTTCATCGTGAAGCTGAGCGGCAACGGGGCACCGGCGCCGATGCCGAGGTCGTTGGTGATCGACGCGGGCAGGACCCCACTGGCGGTGAAGCCGAAGCTCGGCGTGGGGATCGGTGGGCTCAGCGAGATCCCGGCCTGGAAGCCCATCGTGTTGATATCCAGTCCCGGGTAGCCAAAGGCGTTGCTCCACATCGGGGCCCCGCCGACCCCCTGACCGCTGATGGAGAAGAGCAACTGGTTGCCCGAGGACTGGTAGGTGAGCGCGAGGGTGATCGCGACCGACTGGGGCGTTCCCCCCGCGGCGGCGCCACTGATGCTGAGCGTGCCGCTCTCGCTCAGGGACACGAAGGGACCCTGGCTCGGACTCACTCCCACCGACAGTGACAGGTCGCCGAAGGAGAAGGAGAACTCGCTCGACGCGCTGATCGACACGCTCTCAGGGAACGTCGCGGTCACCGAGAAGTTGGCCGCCGACGAGTACACCACCGTGACGTTCACACTCGGCGACGAGGTGAGCCCGAGGTAGGTGGTGATAAAGCTCGGCAGCGCAATCGAGCCGCCGAGCACGAAGGTGTTGGCGGGCACGCTGGTCGAGAGGCCGTTGATGGTCATCGTCGCGGCCGCGGTGGTGAAGGCGACGGTGTTGATCGACGCGCCAGTGCTGCCGAGGGCGAAGCTCGGCGAGAAGTCGGCGACCACGGCCAGCCCCGCGGTGTCATAGACGAGCGAGACCGGGATCGTCGTCGTCGTGCCCGCGAAGCTGAGCGTCGCCGTGGCGCTGATCAGCACCGAGAACCCGCCGGCCGAGCCGAGTCCGTTCAGGGTGAGGTTGCTCCCCGGATTGGCGAAGCCCGGGTCGTTGTAAGCGATCTCGAGACTGGGCGAGCTGATGCTGAGCACCCCTGCGACCACGGTGATCGGCCCGGGCATCGAAGCTGACAGGTCGAACCCACCCGTGGCGAGATTGACGTTGGCCGAGAAGGTGAGGGTTTGGCTCGCCAACTCGGGGAAGCTGAGCGCGAGCGAGCCCGAGAGGAAGACGTAGGTGCCCGTCGCGTTCGTGGGACAGGGCGAGGACGTCGTTTGACCCTGGTAGGTGGGGGCGGGACAGGTCGTGATCGACAGCGTGACCGAACTCAACGTGGCGACGTTCGCGATGAGCGTGATCGGCGCCAGCGAGGCGGTGACGCTCCACTCCAGACTGGGAAAATCCGAGCCGAAGTACCCGTAGGTGACAGTCCCCGACAGCGAACTGATCGGGATCGTCAGGTTCGGCGCCACGGTGTAGCCCGATGAGTCACCGCTCACCGAAAGCTGAGCCGACCAATCCGTCGAGTCGGTGTAGGTGAAACTCACCGGGAGGCTCAACGCCCCGCTCGTGAGCGTGACCGAGCCGCTAAACGTGGCGCTGGTGCTGGTCGCGGCGAAGCTGAGCGTGCCCGCGATGGTCACCGAGGGCACGATGGTGAGTGGTGCCGTGGTCGTGGCCGTGAGGCTGCCACTGAGCGCGCCTGATGCGTCGCTGAGCGTGCCCGAGACTGCAAGGGCCACCGGGCTGATCGAGCCGAAGGCGAGCTGCGCGTTGGCGCCGACCGTGACCGACCAGTTCGATGCGTTGGTGTAGCTGAGCGACACCGGGAAGGTGACCGGGCTCGTCGCGCCCCCATTGGTGAGCGTGAGTGTGAACGCCGACGAGGCGACGATCGTCGAGGAGGACGGAATATCGAGGGTCGCACTGCCGGACAGCGACAGCGCTGACGAGAGTGTCGCGCCCGTCACCCCAATGGACAGTGAGCCGCTGAAGGTGCCCGCGGTGTCATAGATCGTCCCGGCGAAGCTGGGCGTCGCGCCAAAGAACGTGATGGATGACTGGGTCGCGTCGAGCGTGATGTACCAGTTATTGGCGTCGGTGTAGTTCACCGTCCCCGCGAGCGTGAGACCGCTGAAGAGGTCAAGACCCGATCCCATCGTCAGCGTCACCGTTCCCGTGCAGCCCGCCGATCCCGACGTCAACGACGTAATTGACACGGAAAGGGGTCCGAGCGTCGTCGGCATCGACGTCGGACACGTCGTCAACGGACCGGGTGCGCTGCTCGGCGCGAGCGGCCGCGTGACGGCAGCTTGCACGTGCGCTCGCCTCGTTGGCGCACTCGACGCCGCGCTGCTTGGGGCTGCGACCGCGCTTACGACGCCGACATGCGCCGTCGTCGGGGTCGTCGGTCGTGACCCGGGAGAGGGTGCTGGCGTCGGAGACGTGCTCGATGACGCGCGCGGGCCCAGCACGTTCAGCACCGCGAGTCCGGCGTTCTTCACGGTGCCGTCGAGTGCCGTCGCCAGGACCGCGACGAGGGCCATCCCCACGGGCGCGTTCGCGCTCGCGCGCAGGCTGAGCGCGAGGTCGACCGGTGCGTTGGTCATGATCGAACCGGGGTGGCGGCACGTCAGTGTCCCGGTACCGGTCGGACACGTCCAACCAGCGTGATGCTCACCGAGCAGCGAGAAACCCCGCGGCACGACGACGGTGTCGGCGAGGCCGCTCGCGACGCCGTCACTCGCCTGCTGTTGCACGAGCACCGTTCGTGTGGCGCCGCGCGCGACACTCTGGGAACCCAGGGCACCCACGCGCACCGCGAGGGTCCCCTCGTGTCCGCTCACGACCTCGACGCGACCCGGGACGGGACGGGCGAGACGCACGCCGAAGGGTCCCGTCACGTGCAGACCGGCCGTCCAAGTCACCCACGTCGGGCGCGTGCTCGTCACCGAGCGAGCCACGCGGTAGGTCATCGTCAGTGGCGCCGCCGCCGCGCCAACGGCGACGCTCGGGCCCTGATACGAACAAGCGAGCGCGCTCGGCGTCGATCCCTGGCACCGCCACGACGCCGACGCCACGTGCCAGCTCGTCGCGAGCGTGGGGATCGGCTTGGTCACCTCGATCGCCGGCGAGGCGGCCGAGGTCGCCAGTGCCGCGCCACCGACGTCACGCACCTGGTAGGACACCGACCCCGTCGCGCCGATCGCAACGACCGGGGTCGCGCTGCGCTGCAGCGAGATCGTCGGGATGTTCGTAGGCTGGGTCGACACCGAGGACTCGAGGGTGACCGCGCGCG
>JAKAFH010000029.1 GCA_021818025.1 Actinomycetes bacterium
GCACGGTGATCCGATCGCCTTGGTGGTCGTCGGGGCGGCTGCCGCGACGTCCGGTCGCTACGTGCTCGCCGCGGGCACGCGGCTCGTGCGCGGCCACTTCTCGGCGCGCTACCGCGCCAACCTCGCCAACCTCGCCGACCGGCTGCGTGGGCGCAAGGCCGGCGTGTGGTCCTTCGCCATCCTCTTCGTCGTCTCGCCCCTGCCGTCGGCCCAGCTCTTCGTCGCCGCGGGCCTGCTCGACCTGCGCCTCGCGCTGCTCGCCGCGTCGTTCTTCGCGGGACGTCTGGTCACGTACTCGCTCTACGTCGCCACGGCCGTCGTCGTGGACCGCCAGCTCGGATCGGTGCTCACCAACGTGTGGGGCGAGCCCTGGTGGATCGCCCTGCAACTGGTGCTGATCGTCGCCATCTCACTGCTGCCGCTGTTGCCCTGGGGCGCTCGGCGGACGCGCGACTGATCAGTGGTCGCCGGTGTTGGTGTCGGTCGAGGTCGTGGTCGTGGTCGTAGACGGCTGGTCGGGGTTGTTCTTGCCCAGCGGGGACTGGTCGAGCTGCTCGACCTCGAGCTCGCGCTCCTGGGTGGCCCGCACGATCGCGACGCGGTAGCGGTTACGTGCGTCGATCCGGTCGGCGGCCGACTTCGCGTGGGCCATCCGCTGGTGCAGGGTCTTGGTGGCGTTGGCGACCGCGCGCGCGAAGGTGGCGTCGATGGCGGCCATCGCGCCGCGGTAGGTCTGGGCACGGTGAGCCGATCGAACGGAGGCCGGCGCCGCGTCGTGCGCCACCGGGGGGCCGCTCGCGAGGGCCGGCACGGGCAGCGCGAGTGCGACGACCATCATCGTCACCCCGACCCACCTGCCTATGGCGCCCACGTCCACCTCCAACGTCCTTCAGCGTACCGAGCATTCTTGTGAGGACGTTGTGAGTGTCGTCGGTCTTTCGTGAGTCCGGGCCGCGAACCGGTACGCTTCGACTCATGGGCGAGACGGCCGCGACCATCCTGATCGTCGACGACGAGGCGGGCGTGCGCGACCTGCTCGGCGACGCCCTGCGCATCGCCGGCTACGAGACCCTGGTCGCGAGTGACGGCGACGAGGCGCTCACGCTCTGGCGGACCAACGACGTGGAGCTGTGCATCGTCGACGTGAACATGCCCACGATGAACGGCTTCGAGTTCGTCGAGGCGGTGCGCCGGGACAACGAAGCCCTGCCGATCCTGCTCCTCTCGGCCCGTGACGCCGCGGTGGACGTCGCCCACGGCCTGCGGATCGGGGCCGACGACTACGTGCGCAAGCCCTTCAGCCTCGAGGAGTTGCTCCTGCGGGTGGCGGCGATCCTGCGCCGCACGTCAGGGGCGACCGAGGACGACCGGGTGCTCGTCTGCGGGCCGCTCACCATGAACGTGGACCGCCACGAGGTGAGCGTGGGCGAGGACGTCGTGGACATGTCGGCGACCGAGTTCCGCCTGCTCGAGGTGCTGCTCGCCAAGAAGAACCACCTGCTCACCCGCGAGCAGCTCCTGCGCGACGTCTGGGACATCACGTTCGACTCCGAGACCTCGGTGCTCGACACCTACATCTCCTACCTGCGCAAGAAGATCCACCGCGACGACTTCGCGCCCATCACCACGGTCCGGGGCGTCGGCTTCAAGCTGGTCGATCCGCGCCCGTCGGCGTGACGCTCTCCACACGACTCACGTACCTGCTGATCGCGATCACGGCCCTCGTCGCGCTGCTCGTGGGTGGCTACTCGGTCACCACGGCCACCCACGCGCAGTACGCGACGCTCAACAACGCCATCGACACCGTGGCCACGAGCGGGGCGGGACACCCGCTGACCGCGCTCAGCGACGCCACCAACATGGTCCAGCAGGACAACCTGAACCTCACCCTCGACATGATCGACGCCTCGGGCCACGTGACCATCGTCGCCCAGGGGACGGTCCCACTCACCGCCCGACCGACGCTCGCCGACGTGCACGCCTCGCTCGGCGGCCTGTCGACCTCGAGTGACCTGCCCGGCTTCGTCTACCGCTCGATCGCCATCGGCGGCGGCGACTACCTGCTCATCGCCGGCTCGACGGCCGCGATCTCGGCGTCGTCGCACCGCGTGGTCGAGCGCACCGTCCTCGTGGGGATCATCGCGGCCCTGGTGATGGGCATCGTGGCCCGGCTCTTCATGCGCCGCGACCTGCGCACCTTCGCGGCGCTGACCGCGTTCGCGACCCGGGTCGCCAACGGCGCGGTGGATCTGACTCCGCCCGAGGCGTCGGGCAGCACCGACGTGCGCGAGCTGCAGCGCGCCCTCGCGCGCATGGTGGCCGCCCTGCAGTCGACCATCGAGACCGAGAAGCGCACGAGCGAGGCGATGCAGCGCTTTATCGGCGACGCCTCGCACGAGCTGCGAACGCCCCTCACGGTCATCAAGGGCTACACCGACCTGCTCGCCACCGAGACGGTGGACGACGCCCAGCGCGAGCGCGCGATCGCGCGGATGCGCACCGAGACCCTGCGCATGGAGTCCCTCGTGCGCGACCTGCTGTTCCTCGCCGAGGTCCGCGAGGTCGGTCGCGACGACCAGGCCGCGTTCGACCTCAGCGAGGTCGTCACGACCGCGGCGCGCGACTTCGGTCTCGACCACCCCGAGCGGCCGCTCACCCAGGCGATCGCGCCGGCGGTGCGGATCCGCGGGCGCCGCGAGTACGTCGAGCGGCTGCTCGCCAACGCCCTCTCCAACGTCGTGCGCCACACCGCGCCGACCGACCCGATCCGGATCACGCTGCGCGGCACGGACCCGGTCATCATGCGCATCGAGGACGGCGGCCCTGGGCTCCCGCACGCCTCCTACGGCCAGCGCCTGGAGCAGTTCCGACGCTTCGACCCGTCGCGGTCGCGGGCCTCGGGGGGCTCGGGGCTCGGCATGAGCATCATGGCCGACGTCGCCGACGCCCTGGGCGGCACGCTCACGACCGAGCGCAGCGACCTCGGGGGCCTCGCGCTCGTCTTCAGCTTCCCGCCCGTGGGCAGTTCGCTCAGCGACGTTCCTGGAGCAGCGCCAGTCGGCTCTTGAACTCGGCCTCGTCGATCTCGCCCTTGGCGAAGCGGGTGCGCAGGATCTCGATCGCGTCCTCGTCAGCCGGTCCGTGGCCCGACGGCGCGCCATGGCCGTGGTGGTCGTGGTGGTCGTGGTGGTAGCCGCGGAAGTGTCGCACCGAGTAGACGCCGCCCATCACGAGCACGGTCCAGAAGAGGATCATGAAGATCACCATCACCACCCACCAACCGGGACCGCCGCCCTGTCCGTACTGCCAGCCGTATCCACCCATCGTGACTACCTCCTTGGCCCTAACCGAACCTTAAACCCGGTCCGTCGGACCCTTAGGCGCTTCTTAACCACGGGATCGAGCGGCCGATACCCTGGGGCCATGATCGACCTCAACTTCATGCTCGTCGCCCTGGACTGCCCCGACCCGGTCGCCCTCGCCCACTTCTACGCCGAGCTAACCGGCTGGACCATGGAAGAGTACGGCGACACGCCCATCGAGGAGATCCAGTGGATCGAGATCCACAAGGAGGGCCAGCCGGCGATCGCCTTCCAGCGCGCCGCGAACTACGTGGCGCCGACCTGGCCGGAAGGGCCCGTGCCCCAGCAGCTGCACCTCGACTTTGACGTCTCGGACCTCGACGAGGGCGAGGCGTTCGTCCTGGGCCTCGGCGCGATCAAGGCCGCCTTCCAGCCCGGCGAGACCTTCCGGGTCTACCTGGACCCGGTGGGGCACCCCTTCTGTCTCGTGCTTCGCCGCTCCGCGTAAGGTCGATCCATGACCCTTCGCGTACTGGGCACCTCGTGGTGTGGGGACTGCACCCGCTCCAAGGCCTTCCTGACCGACCACGCCGTCGCCTTCGAGTGGACCGACATCGAGCTCGACGAGGGCGCCGCGGCCGAGGTGGAACGCCTGAACGGCGGGCGCCGGGTCGTGCCGACCATCCTCTTCGAGGACGGGACGGTCCTCGTCGAGCCAAGCGACGAGCAGCTCGGCCGCCAACTCGGTCTCGACTGAACCCGGCCTCATCGGGCCCCCCGGCGAAAGACGCCCGGCCCAGAACTGTATAGACTGGTCCTTCGCGTCGTCGGAAGTGGTCCGGCGATACCGAGGACCTGTGGTGCAGCTCGGAGTGCACGCCGCCCTGTCAAGGCGGAGGTCGCGGGTTCAAATCCCGTCAGGTCCGCTCGACACCTTCGGGTGGCGAGGATTGGTCGAGTAGCTCAGTTGGTAGAGCGCGCGCCTGAAAAGCGCGAGGTCACCGGATCGACGCCGGTCTCGACCACCACGGTCCCCCCTCGGTCCTCGACCGGGGCGCGTTGGTGGCGCCGACTCGGTGTCGGCTCCCACGGGCCGCGCACCACGACGTCGCGCTGGCCCCGCCGCGCGATCGTCGCCCCCCGCTCGTCGAGCACCCGCCACACCGGCGCCACCGTCGCCACGACCGGCGAGTCGCGGTGCACCTCGACGAGGTACCACGTCGAGCCGTGTCGCGGCCGCGCGGGCCGGTAGAGAAATCGGGTGGTGCGCGACGTAGTCTCGGACATGCCTCGACGGTACCGAGGCCGTGTCACAGGAGAGGACCGTGTCAGCGCTGCCGACCATCACCCCGCGCTGGAACGACCAGCCCGCGAACACCCCCTGGCCGACGCACGAGTGGCCCGAGGCCCCGCGTCGCGCGGACCTCGAGGCGGTCATCGAGGAGGGCTTCGCCGACGGCAGCCTCGGCGAGACCAACGCCGTGCTCGTCGTGCAGGCGGGCCGCATCGTCGCCGAGCGCTACGGCGGCACGACCCCGTCCTTCACGGGCGACGGCGCGCCGGTCGACGCGGCGACGCCGCTCATCTCGTGGTCGATGGCTAAGTCCTTCCTGCACGCGGCCGTCGGCCTGCTCGTCGAGGAGGGCCGCCTCGACCCGTCAGCGCCCGCGCCCGTTGCCGAGTGGCGTGACGACGACCGTCGCGCGATCACGCTCGCGAACCTGCTCGCGATGCGCGACGGCCTCGACTTCCTCGAGTCCTACGAGGTCGGGCGCGACAGCGACGTGATCGAGATGCTCTTCGGCGCCGGCAAGGCCGACATGGGCGCCTTCGCCGCCGCCCACCCGCTCGCCCACGCGCCCGGCACGGTCTTCAACTACTCGAGCGGCACCACCAACATCGTGAGCCGCCTGCTCGCCGACGCCGTCGGGCGCCACGAGGACTACCACCACTTCCTCACCGAGCGACTCTTCGAGCCCATCGGTGCCACGAGCGCCCGGGCCACGATGGACGAGTCGGGGGTCTTTGTCGCGTCGAGCTTCCTGCACGCGACGGCCCGGGACTTCGCGCGCTTCGGCCTGCTCTACTTGCGCGGGGGCCGCTGGGACGGCTCACAGCTGCTACCGCCCGAGTGGGTCGCGACCGCCCAGGTCCCGTACAGCCACGACCCCGAGACCGGCTTCTACTACGCCTGGCAGTGGTGGGTCACCGGCGACGAGTTCGCCAGCTACGAGGCCCACGGCTACGAGGGCCAGCTGATCAGCGTGGTGCCGGCCCTGGACGCGGTCGTCGTGCGCCTCGGGCGCACCCCCGAGGACAACGCCGCCCTCGTGCACGAGTGGCGCACGCGCCTGCTCGCGACGCTCGCGCGCTAGGCCCCCTCGAAGGGGAACCCCAGGTCGGGCGCGCCGAAGACGGCGAGGAAGGGCCAGCCCTCGGCGGCGGCGAGCGCGGCCGCGGTGCCGCCGCGGTCCACG
This sequence comes from Actinomycetes bacterium, assembly GCA_021818025.1. GTDB lineage: Bacteria > Actinomycetota > Acidimicrobiia > Acidimicrobiales > RAAP-2 > RAAP-2. The sequence goes on from JAKAFH010000029.1 coordinate 5,780, forward strand.
AGGGCGAGCAGCAGCACGACCTCGCCGCCGGCCTCGGTGACGGCGCGCGCGGCCTCGAGCAGGCTGGTGCCGCGGGTCACGGTGTCCTCGGTCACGACCACGCGGTCGCCGGGCTCGAGGGCCCCCGCGATCCGCCCGCCCGCGCCGTGGTCCTTCACTTCCTTTCGCACCGAGAAGGCGCGCAGGTGGCGCCCTCGCGTGGCGGCGATCGCGGCGGTGACGTAGCTCGCGCCGTCGGCGCCCATCGTCAGGCCCCCGATCGCCGTCGCCTCGGCGGGGATCCGCTCGAGCAAGAGCGTGGCCACGTCGACCATCACCTCGGGCGCGCTGATCGTCTGCTTGGAGTCGATGAACCAGGTGGAGGCGCGCCCCGACTTGAGCGTGAAGGCGCCGCGGCGCACCGAGTGCTCGAGCAGGTGGGCGCGCACGCGCTCGTAGGCGCTCACGGCAGTCGCACCGCGCCCGTGCCGGGCTCGATCCGGCCCACGACCGACGCGCCGACGCCGAGGTCGCTCGCGATGGACACCACGTCGGCGGCGACCTCGGGGTCCACGACGAGGGTCATGCCGAGCCCGCAGTTAAAGACCCGCACCATCTCCTCGGCCGAGACCGGGCCGCGGCGCTGGATCTCGAAGAAGATGGCCGGGGTCCTAAAGGCGTCGAGGTCGATGACGGCGTCGAGGTGGCTCGGCAGGACGCGTGCCACGTTGCCGACGATGCCCCCGCCGGTGATGTGGGCGATGGCGTGCACCGCGCTCGGGTAGGCGTCGCGCGCGGCCAGGGCGGCCGGTGCGTAGATGGTCGAGGGCAGTAGCAGCTCCTCGGCGAGGGTGCTGGTCGCGCCCTCGTAGGCCGGACGGTCCAGGGCCCCGGGGTCGGCGAGCAGGACCCGGCGCGCGAGCGAGTAGCCGTTCGAGCGCAGGCCCGGCGAGGCGAAGCCGACGATGACGTCGCCGGACTCGACGCGTGACGGGCCGAGCTCGGCGCCGCGCTCGACCACCCCGACGGCGAAGCCCGCGACATCGAGGTCGTCGGGCCGCATGACCCCGCCGTGCTCGGCGGTCTCACCGCCGAGCAGCGCCGCGCCGGCGATCCGACAGCCCGCGGCGATGCCGCCAACGAGCTCCTCGAGTCGCGCGGGGTCGAGGGCGCCCACGGCCACGTAGTCGAGCAGGAAGAGGGGCTCGGCCCCGACGCACACGAGGTCGTCGACGAGCATGGCGACGAGGTCCAGTCCCACCGTGTCGTAGCGACCGACGAGACGCGCGACCTCGAGCTTGGTGCCCACGCCGTCGGCCGAGGCGACGAGCACCGGGTCGTAGTAGCGCTCGCGGTCGAGGTGAAAGAGCCCGCCGAAGCCGCCGATGGCCCCGAGCACCCCCGGCCGGTTGGTGCTCGCCACCGTCGCGCCGATCCGGCGCACGGCCTCGTCGCCCGCGTCGATCGAGACCCCGGCCGAGGCGTAGGTCAGCCCGTCGGCGCCGAGGTCGAGGAGCCGGCTCACCAGTGGGCCCGGGACTGGCCGATGGTGAGCGGCGTCGGCGCGGGGTAGTCGCCGGTGAGACAGGCGTCACAGCACGCCTCGCCGACGTCCACCGCGACGCGCAGGTCCTGCATCGAGATGAAGGCGAGCGAGTCGGCGCCGATGAACTCGGTCATCTCGTCGAGGGTGTGGGTCGCGGCGAGCAGCTCCTCGCGCGTGGGGGTGTCGATGCCGTAGTAGCAGGGCCAGACGAACGGCGGCGAGGAGATCCGCAGGTGCACCTCGCGCGCGCCGGCCTCGCGCAGCATGCCCACGAGCGCGCGCGTCGTCGTGCCGCGCACGATCGAGTCGTCGACCACGACGAGGCGCTGGCCCTCGATCGTGTCGCGCAGCGGATTGAGCTTGCGGCGCACGCCCGCCGCGCGCTGGGCCTGGTCGGGCGTGATGAAGGTTCGCCCGATGTAGCGGTTCTTCACGAGCCCGTAGCCGAAGGCGATCCCCGAGGCCTTCGCGTAGCCCTCGGCGGCGGGGATGCCCGAGTCGGGCACGCCCATCACGAGGTCGGCCTCGACGGGCGCGGCGAGGGCGAGTCGCTCGCCCATGCGCCGGCGAACGGAGTGGACCTGGTGGCCCATGAGGTAGGCGTCGGGCCGCGCGAAGTAGACGAACTCGAAGATGCACAGCCGCGACGGCCCCTCCGCGGGCTCGAGGAGTCGCGTCGAGGTGACGCCCTGCTCGGTGATGGTGAGCATCTCGCCGGGCTCGACCTCGCGCACGAAGGTGGCGCCGACGACGTCCAGCGCCGGCGTCTCGGAGGCGACGACCCAGCCCGCGGGCTCCTCGGGCTCGCCGAGGCGGCCGAGGCACAGCGGGCGGAACCCGTGGGGGTCGCGCACCGCGTGGATCGCGCCCGCTTCGAGCACGACCATCGAGAAGGCCCCCTCGGCGCGCGCGAGCACGTCATAGAGCGCCTCGGGCAGCGTCGCGCCCTCGAGCACGGCGTGGCCGAGCAGTTCAGCGACGAGGTCCGAGTCCGAGAGCATCGTCGTGAGGTGCAGGCCCGCGGACTCGGCGAGGGCCGCGGTGTTGGTGAGGTTGCCGTTGTGCGCGAGCGCGAAGCCCGACGCGCCGGCCGAGCGGTAGACCGGCTGGGCCGCCGTCCAGTTGGCTGAGCCCGAGGTCGAGTAGCGCGTGTGGCCGATCACCATCGATCCGGCGAGCGCGCGCAGCGTCGTGTCGGCGAACACGTGGCTCACGAGGCCGTTGTCCTTCACCACGGTGATCTGGTGGTTCTGGAAGGTCGCCATCCCCGCCGACTCCTGGCCACGGTGCTGCAGGGCGTAGAGCGCGTCGTAGCAGGCGTAGGCGACGTCGCGCCCCGGCGCGACGACCCCGACGACTCCGCACGCTTCCTTCACGATCGGCCCATCCTACGGGGCGGGGTGAAATGCACGTCTCAGTCTCGCACAGTCTCCCGGGGCCCTCGATCGTTGTCGCTACGCTGCATGGATGATCGATTTGCACACGCACTCGACCTACTCAGACGGATCGGACCGACCAGCGGAATTGGCGCGTCGCGCCCGCGAGGTGGGCCTGTCCGCGATCGCTCTGACCGACCACGACAGCACCTTCGGCCACGAGGAGATGGCGCTCGCCTGCGCCGCCGAAGGGGTCGACTACGTCGTGGGCGTCGAGGTGTCGCTGCGCGACAACGAGTTCCCCAAGGTCCGCGCCGGCTCGGCCCCGGGCCCGCGCAACGTGCACGTGCTCGCCTACTTCGTCCCGACGAACCCGACCCACCCCGTCCAGGCCTGCCTCGCCGAGCTGCGACACGACCGCGATCTGCGCAACGTCGAGCTCGTCGAGGCGCTGGTGGCGCGGGGCTTCACCCGGCTCGACCTCGAGTACCTGACCGCGATGGCCGGCAACCTGCACTCCATTGGTCGGCCTCACTTCGCGCGCGCGATGTTCGAGCTACACCCCGAGATCGTCGGGCCGCGCACCGCGTCGTCGTGGAACCAGCTCTTCACGGACTGGCTCGGCGACGGTGGCCAGGCCTACATCCCCAAGGCGAGCATGTCGATCGAGTCCTTCATCGAGTCCACGCGCGACTCGGGCGTCGTCGTCTCCATCGCCCACCCGCTCGTCAACTACCTCGACGACGCGCCCCTCTCGAGCGCCGAGCGGGTCATGCCCCGCGTGCTCGACTCGCTGCGCGAGCGCGGCGTCGCCGGCATCGAGGCCTACTACGGCAGCCACGATGAGTCCGCGCGCGCGCTGATGGCCCGCCTGACGCGCAACGCGGGGCTCATCCCCACCGGCGGCTCGGACTATCACGGCTCCTACAAGCAGGACATCACCCTCGGGCGCGGTCGCACCGGCGACCTGTGCGTGCCCGACCACGTGCTGGACGAGCTGCGGGCAGCGCACGCCGACGCCCTGCCCGCCTAGCGGCGCGACGTCGCCGGCACGGCTAGGGACCGGTTGAGTAGGGGCGGTTGTGGCCGAAGGCGAGTCGCCTCGTCCGTTGATAGGAGGCTCGCTCCGATCGACTTGAGCCCTCGGTAACGGACTTCTAGGGTGGTCCCGTGACGCCGGTGCTCGAACTCGTGGACCTTCACCGTCGCTTCGGGGCCACGATCGCCCTCGACGGGCTGAGCTTCGCGGTGCCGTCGGGCCAGGTCGTGGGCTTCCTCGGTCCCAACGGCGCGGGCAAGACCACGACGATGCGGGCGGTCTTCGGGCTGGTCGACCTCGAGGCCGGCGAGGTGCGCTGGGACGGCCGACCCATCGGTGCGCGAGAGCGGCGGCGCTTCGGGTACATGCCCGAGGAGCGCGGGCTCTACCGGGGCATGCGCGTGGGCGACCAGCTCGACTACCTCGGGCGCCTCCACGGGCTCGACGCGCCGGGCGCCCGCGCCGCCAGCACCCGGTGGCTCGAGCGCCTCGGGATCGCCGACCGGGTGGCCAGCAAGGTCGAGGACCTCTCGCACGGCAACCAGCAGCGAGTACAGCTGGCCGCCGCCCTCGTGCACGATCCCGAGCTCATCGTGCTCGATGAGCCCATGGCCGGCCTGGACCCCGCGGGCATCGACGCGATCGGCGAGGTTCTGACCGAGGAGGCCCGACGAGGCAAGGGCGTCCTGTTCTCCAGTCACCAGCTGGACCTCGTCGAGGACCTCTGCGAATCGGTCAGCATCATCGACCACGGGCGCCTGGTCGCCGGGGGCCTCGTCGACGAACTGGCGCACCAGGGCTCGCGCCGGCTGGTGGTGCGCGTCGAGGGCGACCGCGACGGGGCGTGGGCCCGGAGCGTCCCGGGAGTCACGATCTCAGAGTCCGACGGGGGGGCGAGCCGCCTCGTTCTGGACGCGACGACGGACAGTGACGCGGTGCTGCGCGCGGCCATGGCGGCCGGGCGCGTCACGCAGTTCTCCTTCGAGCGTCGACGGCTCTCCGAGGTGTTCCGCGAGGCCCTGACGTGATCGCGGCGCTGCTCGCCAACGCGCACGCCCTGCCCGTCGGGGTGAAGGTCCTCATCGCGTTGGTGATCGCAGGAGTCGTCGTCCCCCTGCGCATCGCGCGGTACCGGAGGCGTCGCGCGCGCCGGACCGGCGCGGGCGCGCCGGCGACGGCACCGGCCGAGCGGCCGAGGACGACTCGCCGCTCGGTGCTCGAGCGCGTCGTGTCGCGCGACGTGGCCCTCGTTGCCTCGCGCGAGGTGCGCGAGCGCCTGCGCGGACGCCTGTTCAAGGTGGGGACGCTCGTGGTCCTGGCGGTGGTGGCGGGCGCGATCCTCATCCCGAGGTTCACCTCGGGCAAAGCGACGCCGCCGCGCGTCGGCGTGGTCGGCGGGCTCAGCGCGGAGGTGCGTGCCGCCGTCGTCAGCGCGAGCCGATCGGCGGGCACGGCGGCCTCCCTCGTGAGCGAGCCGTCGGAGGCGGCGGCCCGGGCGGCCCTCGAGCGCGGCGGCGTCGACCTCGCGGTCATCGACGCTCGTCTGGTGCTCGTCAAGACGGCGCTCACTACGAGCGACGCGTCGACGGCGGCGGCGGTCGCGCGCGGCGTCGCGACCTACCTCGGGGACGCGAACGCGCTGGCGTCGGCGCACCTCACCCCCCAGCAGGCCGCCGCGTTGCGCGGCGCCATGGCGGTGCCGATCACCGGGCTGCATCCCTCCAAGCGGCACCGCACGCTCGCCGACGCCACGACCCTGATGGGCATCATCTTGATCTTCATCGTGCTCCAGCAGTACAACAACTGGATCATCTTCGGGGTCATGGAGGAGAAGGGGAGTCGCGTCGTCGAGGTCCTGCTCTCGACCGTTCGCCCGCTGCGCCTGCTCACCGGCAAGGTGCTCGGCATCGGGCTCGTGGCGCTGCTCCAGGCCGCCATCATCTTGGCCTTCGCCCTGGCGCTCGCCGGGGCCGTCGGCTCCACGATCCTGCACGGTGCCCAGCCGCTGCACCTGCTCGGGATCTTCGTGTGGCTCATCCTCGGCTACGCCTTCTACTGCTGGGTGTACGCCGCCGCGGGATCGATGATCGAGCGCCAGGACCAAGTGCAGGCGGCGTCGTTCCCGCTGGCGGTGCCACTCACGGTGGGCTACATCTCGGCGATCATCGCGCTGTCGGGCACCAGCGTGTCGCTCTACTCCCAGATCCTCGCCTACCTGCCCCCGACGGCTCCGTTCATGATGCCCGCGCTGGTGGGACTGGGCGCCGTGACGTGGTGGCAGTTCCTGGCCTCGGCGCTGCTGTGTATCGCCGCCACGGTGCTGTTGGCGCGCGGCGCCGGCGTCGTCTACCGCCGGTCCATCCTGCGCACCGGCACGAGGGTGCGGATCCGCGAGGTGCTGGCGCGCTCGGCCTAGGAGACGGCTGAGCAATCGCCGTCATGGCGGCGTCGTTGGTCGAGAATGGGACGGGCACGGTGTCTCGACGCCATCGGGGGCGTCGCGTCGGCGCTGTGTCGCCAACGCGTGGCCGAGGGACGTCCGTCGGAGCGAGTGTGCATCCACGCCCTGGGAGTCAGTTGTGCACGAGGCTCCTAGGGCCGGCGATCGAGCGCGTCGACGAGCGCGTCGCTGCGGCGCCGCGCCACGAGCTCGACGGCGACGTCGATCGGCCCGACGCGCAGGCGCTCGCCCCCGACCGTACCGAGCACGCTCACCTCGACGCCGGCCTCGCGGGCGCGACGCGCGAGCGCCTCGGGGTCGTTCGTGGCGACCACGTAGCGCCCGGGGAACTCACTGAACAGCTCGGCCGACTCGACGTCCTCGGCGCGCAGGCCGACACCGCTCGCCGCGGCGATCTCGGCCAGGGCGACGGCGAGCCCGCCGCCGGCCACGTCGTGCACCGCGGACAGGTGGGTCGCGGCGCCGGCACAGACGGCCGACACTTCGCTCGCGACGAAGCCCGCCGCGCTCGCGACGGCCGCGTAGTCCAGCTGGGGCGGACGCCCGCCGCGGCGCCCGTGCTGGGTCGCCCAGCGACCGCCCGCGAGCGGGTGCGGGTGCGACCCGGCCGCGGCGCGCCGGGGTCCGACGAGCACGACCGTGTCCCCGGCGCGCCAGGACCAGCCCGGCGGCGGCGCGACGAGGGTCTCGACGAGCCCGAGCAGCCCGATCACCGGGGTCGGGTCGATGTCGGCGCCGTCACTCTCGTTGTAGAGCGAGACGTTGCCGCCGATCACCGGGAGCGACAGGGCGGTGCAGGCCTCGGCGAGCCCGTCGACGGTCTCGGAGAGCTCCCACATCACCTCGGGGTGCTCGGGGTTGCCGAAGTTGAGGCAGTTGACGACGGCCTTGGGCGTCGCGCCGACGCAGGCGAGGTTCGCCACGCCCTCGGCGAGGGTGAGTGCCACCCCGAGGCGCGGGTCGAGCGCGCACCAGCGCGGGTTGGAGTCGGTCGTGAGGGCGAGCCCACGACGCGACGCGGGCAGGCCCGGGCCGGCGAGGCGCAGCAGCGCCGCGTCGCGTCCCGGCCCGACGACGGTGTTCAAGAACAGCTGTGAGTCGTACTGGCGGTAGACCCACGCGGGGTCCACCAGCAGCTCGAGCAGGTCCGCGGTCGGGTCGGCGATTGCGTCGTCGCTCGGGTCGTCGGCCCAGATCGCGTCGAGGTCGGCCGGGCGCAGGCGCGGCCGGTCATAGAGGGGCGCCTCGTCGGCGAGGGACTTCGCGGGCACCTCGGCGAGGACCGGTCCGTCGAAGCCGTCGCGCACGCGCAGCATCCCGACGCTGCGCCCGTCGGGGGTGACCTCGGGGGCGACCACGTGGCCGACGACGCTCGCGCGCACCTCCCAGCGCGCGCACAGCGCCTCGACCGCGGGCCAGTTCTCGGGGGTCACGATCGCGAGCATGCGCTCCTGGCTCTCCGAGGTCATGACCTCGTAGGGCTCCATGCCAGCCTCGCGCAGCGGGACCGCGTTCACGTCCACGTCCATGCCCACCCCGCCGCGCGCCGCGGTCTCGCTCGTCGCACAGACCAGCCCCGCGCCGCCGAGGTCCTGGATCCCGACGGCCAGTCCCCGGTCGAGCAGTTCGAGGCAGGCCTCGATCAGCCGCTTCTCCTCGTAGGGGTCGCCGACCTGGACGCTCGGGCGCTTGGCGGCGTCGTCGGCCGCCTCGGAGAAGCCGGCCGAGGCGAGCACCGAGACCCCGCCGATCCCGTCACGGCCGGTCGTCGAGCCGAGCAGGACCGCGAGGTTGCCCGGCCCCGACGCGATGCCGAGCACCAGGCGCTCGACGGGCAGGGCCCCGGCGCACAGCACGTTCACGAGCGGGTTGCCGGCGTAGGTCGGGTCGAAGGTCAGCTCCCCACCGATGGTCGGCACGCCGACCGAGTTGCCGTAGCCCGAGATGCCCGAGACGACGCCCTCGACGAGCCAGCGCTGGCGCGCGTCGTCGAGGGTGCCAAAGAACAGCGGGTCCATCACCGCGAGCGGCCGCGCGCCCATCGTGAAGACGTCACGCAGGATCCCGCCGACCCCGGTCGCCGCGCCCTGGTAGGGCTCGATCGCCGAGGGGTGGTTGTGGCTCTCGATGCGGATCGCCACCGCGATCCCGTCGCCGGCGTCGATGACCCCGGCGTTCTCGCCGGGCCCGACCAGCACGTGCGGCGCCGTCGTCGGCAGTCGCTTGAGGTGGATGCGCGAGGACTTATACGAGCAGTGCTCGCTCCACATCACGCCGTAGAGCGCGAGCTCGAGGTGGTTGGGATCGCGGCCAAGGACCCCGCGAATATCGTCGAATTCGTCATCGGTGAGGCCGAGGGCGCGATGAATTGCTTGCACGTTCACCCCTCTAAACTACGGCATCGGACTCCACCGTCGACCACGCGGCGCGCATCGCGAGGTTTGAAATGCCACTTAAGCCCCTAAAACGGCGTAAAGAGTCCAACGACTCGGTGCAACGTGCAACCGTCCCAATCCGAGGTCGAGTTGACTCATCGTCCTTGAATCTCATCGATTTCTTAGGGCGGGCCACCCAGAAAGTCCAGGCCTTTACCCATTTCATCTGGCAGGACGATCAACATATACGTGGCGAATATAAATATTCTTCTGCATATTTCACGGATAATTGGACCAGAGCGCTGCGGACTCATTACACTGTTACCCAGACATCAGGGTAGGAGTAAATCATGGCAGCGGTCACCAAGAAAGCAGCGGCGAAGAAGCCGGCACAACGGACTATGACGGCTGATCACAAGGCCAAATTGGCCCAGGGGCGCAACGAATCTCGCGTCGTGAGTCGCTACCTCGACGCGCTCGCCGCGGGCAAGGGTAAGCGCGGGCGCAAGCGCACGCCCGAGTCGATCAACATGCAGATCACCCGCATCGACAAGGACCTCGCCACCGCCACGCCGATCCGCCGGCTCGAGCTCGTCCAGCGCCGCTTCGACCTCGTGGCCGAGCGCGACCGCCTCGCCACGCGTGTCGACCTCGAGGGGCTCGAGAAGGAGTTCGTCAAGGTCGCCAAGTCCTACGCCCAGCGCAACTCGATCGGCTACGGCGCCTTCCGCGAGCTCGGCGTCAGTGCCGAGCTGCTAAAGCGAGCCGGGATCTCGCGCACCGCCCACTAGGGACAGGCCGAGGAAGCCCTCGAGCAGGACTCGCCCGTCGGCGCTGCCGAGCAGGGTCGACATCGCCCGCTCCGGGTGGGGCATGAGCCCCACGACGTTGCCGGTCGCGTTCGCGATGCCGGCGATGTCGTCACGCGACCCATTGGGGTTCGCCTCGTAGCGCAAGATGATCTGATCACCCGCAATCAGCGACTCGAAGGTCGCGTCGTCGCACGTGTAGGCGCCCGAGAAGTGGTTGATCGGGATGACCAGTCGCTGGCCGAGCGTGGCGTTGCGCGTCAGCACCGACTTGGTCGAGGTCACCACGAGCGGCGTCGGGCCCGAGATGAAGGTGAGCCCCTTGTTCTTCTGCAGTGCCCCGGGCAGCAGGCCCGCCTCGGTGAGCACCTGGAAGCCGTTGCAGATCCCGAGCACCCGACCGCCGGCGGCGGCGAAGTCCGCGATCGCGGCCATCACCGGTGAGAACCGGGCGAGCGCGCCGGGGCGCAGGTAGTCGCCGTGGGCGAAGCCGCCGGGCAGGATCACGCCGTCGTAGCCCGACAGGTCGGTCTCGGTGTGCCACACGAAGTCCGCGGTCGCGCCGAGCTCGGTCATGGCCGAGGCAGCGTCGTACTCGCAGTTCGAGCCGGGGAAGATGACGACGCCGATGCGGGTCACGACTCGCCCCGGCGCACGGTCGCGTCCTCGATCACGGGATTGGAGAGCAGCCGGTGCGCGAGCGCGCCGGCGAGCTCCATCGCGGCGGCCTCGTCGGGCGCCTCGACGTCGAAGCGGAAGGTGCGTCCGGCGCGCACGTGCGACACCCCGGCGAAGCCCAGCGCGGGCAGCGCCCGCTCGATGGTGGCGCCTTCGGGGTCAGCGATGCCCGATCGAAGGGTGACGTCGACGACGAGAGGGAAGATCACGACTACGCACCGTACCAGTCGCTCAGGGGTCGGCCCGTCACGCGCTCGTAGGCCTCGACGTAGCGCGCCGAGGTCTCGGCGATGATCGCGTCGGGAACCGTCGGCGGTGGCGGGGTCTTGTCCCAGGCGTTCTCGACCAGCCAGTCCCGGAAGGGCTGCTTGTCAAAGGACGGCGGGACCTCGCCCGACCGGACCTGGTCGGCGGGCCAGATGCGCGACGAGTCCGGCGTGATCACCTCGTCACAGAGCACCAGGCGGTCATCGACCACGCCGACCTCGAACTTGGTGTCGGCGAGGACCAGCCCGACCTCCTCGAGGGCCGCGGCCGCCCGGGTGAACAGGTGCAGGCACATGGCCTGGGTGCGCGCGAGCACGTCGGCGCCGACGATCGCGGCCGCCTCGGCGAGGTCGATGTTGCGGTCGTGGCCCGACTCCTCCTTGGTCGAGGGGGTGAAGCGGGGCTCGGGGAAGGGGTCCGACAGCGCCAGGCCGGCCGGGGCCGGCTCGCCGTGGACCGTGCCTCGCGCGACGTACTCGTCGTAGGCCTGCCCGGCGAGACGGCCGCGCACGATGCACTCGAGCGGCAGCATCTGGGCACGGCGCACGAGCATCGCGCGGCCGTGCCAGTCGCGACGCGCGGCAAAACCCGGGGCGAACTCGTCGATGACCGCCGGGTCACAACTCACCAGCGCACTCGGGATGTCGCGGGCGAAGTGGTGCACCCAGTAGTCGGTGAGTCCGGTGAGCACGCGGCCCTTCTCGGGGACCGTCTCGGCCATCACCACGTCAAAGGCGCTCAGCCGGTCCGAGGCGACCATCAGGAGGTGCCGGTCGTCGACGTCGTAGAGGTCGCGGACCTTGCCCGAATAGATCGGACGCGCGAAGGGGTCGTCGTTCACCACGTCAGGGCCTCCAGGAATCGCCGTCGATGCACGAGCAGGCGCGCCGGGTCAAAGACCGCCTCGAGCGTGGCGCGATCGAGGGCGATCTCGTGGTCGGACTCGACCACCTCGCGGAAGGACCGGTCCTCCTCGATGGCGCGGCGCGCGGCGCGCTGGACGATGCGGTAGGCGTCGTCGCGCGCGAGGCCGCCGTCGACGAGGGCCAGCAACACCGACTGGGAGAAGACGAGGCCCCGCGAGCCGACGGTGAGGTTGGCCATGGCCCGCTCGGGGTGCAGCACCAGGCCGTTGGCGAGGTAGGTGGCGCGGCGCAGCATGTAGACGCTGAGCTGCAGCGCGTCGGGCACGATGACGCGCTCGACGCTCGAGTGCGAGATGTCGCGCTCGTGCCACAGGGCGACGTCCTCGAGACCGGCCTGCAGGTAGCCGCGCAGCACCCGCGCGAGGCCGCACAGCCGCTCGGCGAGCACGGGGTTGCGCTTGTGAGGCATCGCCGACGAGCCCTTCTGGCCCGGGGTGAAGGGCTCTTCGGCCTCGCCGACCTCGCTGCGCGCGAGGTGACGCACCTCGAGGGCGAAGGCCTCCATCGAGGTCCCGAGCGCGGCGCAGGCGTAGAGGACCTCGGCGTGGCGGTCGCGCGCGATGACCTGGGTCGCGGGCACCGGGGCGAGCCCGAGGTTCGCGCACACGTCGGCCTCGACCTCGGGGTCGATGTTCGAGAAGGTCCCGACCGCCCCGGAGAGCTTGCCGACGGCGATCGCCTCGCGGGCGCGGCGCGCGCGGGTGAGGTCGCGGTCGACCTGCAGCGCGAAGAGGGCGAACTTGGCGCCGTAGGTCGTGGGCTCGGCGTGCATCCCGTGGGTGCGGCCGGTGATGGGCCAGTCGATGGTCTCGCGGGCCCGCGCGCTCAAGGCGTCGCGCAGTGCCATCGCCTCGGTGATCACGATGTCCATCGCGCGGGTCATCACGTGACAGAAGGCCGTGTCCACGACGTCTGAGGAGGTGAGGCCGTAGTGGACCCACGCGCCCTCGGGCATGCCGACGGCGGCCTGGACGACGTCGACGAAGGCGGCGGTGTCGTGGTTCGTGACGAGCTCGCGCTCGTTGACCGCCTCGACGAAGGCGGCGTCGACGACCGGCCGACGCGCGCGCAGCGTGGCTGCGTCCGCGCTCGGCACCACCCCGCGGCGGCTCAAAGCCTCGGCCGCGAGGATCTCGACCTCGAGCATCGTGTCAAAGCGGCTCTCGTCGCTGAAGAGCGCCGCGACGTCGGTGGGCGCGTAGCGCCGGATCACGGGTGCCCCACTGCGGCTGCGATGTCGGTTCGCATGACCATCCCCTCGAAGGTTATGCGCGCGCAGCCCTCGTAAGCGAGGGCGCGCGCGGCGTCGATCGACGACGCGACGGCGGTCACCGCGAGCACCCGGCCACCGGCCGTGACGAAGCGGCCCGCGTCGTCGCGAACGGTGCCAGCGTGAAAGACGACGACGCCCTCGAGCGGCGAGGCGAGCTGGCCGTCCTCGCCAAGTCCCTCGATGACGCCGCCGGTCCGGGGGCGCTCGGGGTAGCCGGGCGAGGCCAGCACGACCGTGACCGCGTACCCGGCGCTGGCGAGGTCGGGCGCGCCGGCGCCGCGGCCGATCGTGCCAAGGCACTCGAAGAGGTCGCCGTCCACGACCGCCATGATCGCCTCGGTCTCGGGGTCCCCGAAGCGCACGTTGTACTCGAGGAGCTTCGGTCCGGACTCAGTGAGCATCACCCCGGCGTAGAGCACGCCGCGAAAGTCGATGCCCCGGCGCGCCAGCTCGGCGAGGGTCGGCTCGACGATCGTCGTGCGCACGGCCGCCTCGACGGGGCCGCGCGCCGCGTCCATGGGGGCGTAGGCGCCCATGCCGCCGGTGTTGGCGCCCGCGTCGCCGTCGCCGACGCGCTTGAAGTCCTGGGCCGGCGCGAGCGCGGTGGCGTTCGTGCCGTCGCACAGGTAGAGCAGCGAGCACTCCACACCGAGCAGTCCCTCCTCGATCACGACGGTGGTGCCGGCGTCGCCGAAGGCGGCACCACTCAGCTTGTCGCGCACGTCCGCGGCGGCGGCCTCGAGGTCATCGGTGACGAGCACGCCCTTGCCCGCGGCGAGCCCGTCGGTCTTCACGACGTAGGGCGGGGTCATCGTAGATAGGAACGCGAGTGCCGGCTCGACCTCGGTGAAGGCGCCGTAGGCGGCCGTCGGCACGCTGGCCGCGGTGAGGAACTCCTTCATGAAGGCCTTGGAGCCCTCGAGGCGCGCGCCGTCGGCACCCGGGCCGACGACGACCTTGCCCTGGGCGCGCAGGCGGTCGGCGAGCCCCTCGACGAGGGGCGCCTCGGGCCCGATCACGAAGAGGTCCGCGTCGAGCTCGGTCGCCGGCGTCGGCACGCAGGTGATGCCGTGCGCGGCGATGCCGGCGTTGCCCGGCGTGACGACGACCTGTGCGCTCGCAGCCAGTCGCCACGCGAGGGCGTGTTCGCGGGCGCCCGAACCGACGACGACCGCGCGCTTCACGCCGGTCGGACGAACTGCTCGCGACCGGGTCCGACCCCGACGACCGAGATGCGCACCCCGATCGTCTGCTCGAGGAAGGCCACGTAGTCCTTGGCCGCGCTCGGCAGCTGGTCGTAGGTGGTGAAGCTCGACAGGTCCGTACGCCAGCCCGGCAGGGTCTCGTAGACCGGGGTCACCTCGTGCAGCACCGACTGGTGGTACGGCGGGTGGGCGTAGCGCACGCCATCGGCCTCGTAGGCGACGCAGACCTGCACCTCGTCGAAGGTGTCGAGCACGTCGAGCTTGGTGATGGCGATCTCGGTCAGCGAGTTGAGCCGCGCCGCCTGGCGGGCCATGACGGCGTCGAACCAGCCGACGCGCCGGCGCCGACCGGTGTTGGTGCCGTACTCGTGGCCCCGGTCGACGAGCAGGTCGCCGATCTCGCCGTGCAGCTCGGTCGGGAACGGCCCGGCGCCCACGCGGGTGATGTAGGCCTTGGCGATGCCGACGATGCCGGTGAGGTCCCGGGGGCCGAGGCCCGAGCCGGTGCAGGCCCCGCCGGCCACGGGGTTCGAGGACGTGACGAAGGGGTAGGTCCCGTGGTCGAGGTCGAGGAACGTGGCCTGGGCGCCCTCGAGCAGGAGCCGCCCGCCGTTGGCGAGGGTCTCGTGCACCGTACCGACCGAGTCGCCGATCATCGAGGCGAGGCGCGGCGCGTACTCGTCGAGGTAGCGCGCGGCGATGTCGGCCGCCTTCAGCGCGGGACGGTTGTAGACCTTGGAGAGCAGGAGGTTCTTCTCAGTCAGCGCCACGTCGAGCTTCTGGCGGAAGATCTTCGCGTCGAGCAGGTCCTGGACGCGAAGCCCCACGCGCCACGCCTTGTCGGCGTAGGCCGGGCCGATCCCGCGCTTGGTCGTGCCGAGCGCGTTCTTGCCCAAGAAGCGCTCGTTCAGCCGGTCGAGCTCCTGGTGGTAGGGCATGATCAGGTGGGCGTTACCCGAGACGAGCAGTCGCGACACGTCCACGCCCTTGGCGCTCAGCGCGTCGAGCTCGGCGAGCAGGACGGCCGGGTCGACGACGACTCCGTTTCCGATCACCGGGGTGATGTGCGGATAGAGCACGCCCGAGGGCACGAGCTGCAGGGCGAAGGCCTCGCCGTTGACGACGATCCGGTGCCCGGCGTTGTGTCCGCCCTGGTAGCGCACGACCATGTCCATGTCGCGCGCGAGCAGGTCGGTCAATTTTCCCTTGCCCTCATCCCCCCACTGGGTACCGACTACGACGGTTGCGGGCACGGGACTCCTCGGGCTCGGGACCTCCTAATCCTACTTCGCCACGCTCGGCTCACCCGAAGGCGAGGTCACCGTCCACCACGTCGACGCTGATGCCGCCGCCGT
>JAKAFH010000116.1 GCA_021818025.1 Actinomycetes bacterium
CAAGAAGACTGAACCCCACCAGTAGTGCGCGAGTAGCCAGCCCCCGATGAGCGGTCCTAACGCCAGACCCAGGCCGTTGGTCCCCGACCACAGGCCGATCGCACGAGCTCGATCGTGTGGCTCTTCGAAGACGTTGGTGAGAATAGAGAGCGTCGACGGCATCACCGCCGCCCCACCCACGCCCATGAACGCCCGCGCCGCGATGAGCGAATCGGTCGACGTGGAGAACGCCGACAGGGCGGAGCCGGCCGCGAAGATCGCGAGGCCAATGAGGAACACCCGTTTGCGACCCCAGTGATCCCCGAGCGAGCCCGCGATGAGCAGCAACCCGGCGAGCACGATGATGTACGCGTCGACCACCCACTGCAGCTGGGTCGACGTGGCGTGCAGGTCGCGCACGATGCTGGGCAGCGCCACGTTGAGGATCGTCCCGTCGAGATTGATGATCAGGACGCTCAGGCTCAAGACCACGAGGGTCACGCCACGCGACTCGTGGCGTGCGCGGCCCTTCAATTGACGCGACGTCAATCCCGCATGCGGCACGCGCAACCTCCCCGTGGTCGGAGGCTAGCCATGGCCTTGTGGTGCCCCCAGGGACCAAAGTCACCTCTCATGACCATTTCGTCATATGTTGAAAGGGTGAATCCTCAGGCACATCGCCCCGGCCGGCGATCGTTGCCGCGGAACTGAGCGGTGCAGAGCGCACTCGCCGTCGCGTTCGCACTCGCGACGGCACTGGCGAACGCCTTCGCGCTCGCTTCCCAGCACGCCGCGAGCGTCAGCGGCGACCCGTCGCGCCGGGGCTGGGCACTGCTCGCCTATCTGGTGCGTCACCCGCTGTGGCTGTTGGGTTGGATCGGCATGGGGGCGTCGCTCCTCTGTCAGGCCATCGCCCTGCACTACGGTCCACTCGCGCTGGTCCAGCCCCTACTGGTGACCGAACTGGTCCTCGCGCTGGTGATACGAAAGCTCTGGCTCCACCAGGAGCTGCGTCGCATGGCGTGGGCCTCGGCGAGCGTCACCACGCTGGCGCTCGTCGTGTTCCTCGTGACGACGAATCCACGGGCGAGCACCTGGCAACCGACGTTGCGCGACTGGACTGGTCCGGGCATCGTGGTTGCAGTGCTGGTCGCCATCGCCAGCGTGGTCGCGCGACGAGGATCGCCCGCCCGCCGTGCCGGCGCCTACGCGGGCGCGACGGCTGCGCTGTGGGCACTCGAGGCCACGTTCATCAAGGCAACGGCCGACGTGTTGGTGGCTGGCGGCATCTCGACGATGCTGACCTCATGGCCCCTCTACGCGCTCATCGGCTGCGGCGCCGTCGGACTGCTCACCGAACAAGCGGCGTTGCACGTCGGACCACTCAAGATCTCACAGCCGATCATCGTGATCGTCGACCCGCTCGCCTCGATCGTGCTCGGGGTCTCGCTCTATCACGAGCGGCTCGTCACCTCACCGCTGTCGAGCGCCTTCGCAGGGATGGCCTTCGTCGTTGTCGCCGTTGGCGTCGTCGTCATGACCCGGACAGTTCCCGATACCGCCCACGCCCTGCATCGTCGCTGAATCGGACGATGGGAACACGAGTCGTCGAGGATTTACAACAATCATCGTCGAAAACGTGGGAATCAATCGACTATTTCATCACGCGCAGAACAAGGATTTGTGGCTGGGTAGTCAGGGGCCTTGTCGCACAAGGAAGATCGGCGGTGAACAGCGATTCGTGTCGTGCGCTCGCGTGAAGCGCTGACCGGGCGACTATTGAACTCGTGGCGACATGCCATCATCGAAGTGACCGCGCAACACGGCTCGGTCGCTCATCACGATCGGCCGAGGTACGCCCGTGTCCAAGAAACGACCAACGCAGTACACCAAGGGCGCAGCCACCGCGCGCACTCGAGCCGGAGCCGCCGCAACCTCCCGACCACCGGCCACGCGCGCCTACACGGGTCCGCGTCGTCGGCGACGCCAGCGTCGCACGGCTGCCTTTAGCGTCATTGCGGCCATCGTGCTCGTCGCCACGGTCACGCTCGCGTTCCTCGGCCACTCGTCGTCGACCGGTTACCAAACCACGGCGTCTGACTGGTCGTTGCCCACGCTCGGCGGCGGTCCCACCGTGACGCTGGCCTCACTCAAGGGCCGCCCGACGGTCGTCAACTTCTTCGCGTCGTGGTGTCAAGTGTGCGCCTCGGAACTGCCGGTGTTCGCCCGCGACGCGCTCGCGCTGCGCGGCCGGGTGAACGTCGTTGAAGTCAACGCCCTCGAAACGGGCAATGGCGATTCCTTCGCTAAGCACTTCAACCTCTTTGGCGACGCCACGGCCGTGTTGCGCGACGTCGGTGGCTCCCAGGGTGACGGCCTCTTCGAAAGCCTGGGCGGCAGCACGGCACTGCCGATGACCGCGTTCTATGACGCGAATGGTCACCTGATCACGACCCACGTCGGCGGCTACGACGCCGCCACGCTGGGCCACGAACTGAAGTCGCTCTACGGCGTCGCCGTCCCCCTCTAAATCATGGGCGTCACGGGCGTCAGCCTTCTCACCGCGTTCGCCGGCGGCGTGGCGTCCTTCGCCTCGCCGTGCGTGCTGCCCCTCGTGCCGGCCTATCTCGCGATCGTTGGCGGCCTGGACGTGGCCGTCGTCGGCGACGGTGGCGCGCACCGGCGTCCGGTCGGTCGGCTCACGCGCGACACCCTGCTCTTCGTCGCCGGATTCGGCGCGGTGTTCGTCGCGCTGGGTCTCTCCGCGAGCGCACTCGGCCGCGCGGTGATCCACCAGCAGGCACTCCTGACGAGACTGGCCGGCGTCACGATCGAGGCGATGGCACTCTTTCTCGTGGGAACCGTGGTCCTGCGCTCACCGTCGCTCTACCGCGAGTGGCGCCCGCACCCCCAGCTCGCGCGCTTGGGCCCCTTCGCCGCGCCCGTGGCCGGAGCCGCCTTCGCGTTCGGTTGGACCCCGTGCGTGGGTCCCATCCTCGCCTCGGTACTCGCCCTCGCCGCTGAGCAGGGACATACCGGATCGGCCGCCATCCTCCTGTCGGTGTATTCGCTCGGGCTAGGCGCGCCTTTCGTCGCCGTCGCGATCTTCTTCGAACAGCTCCGTGGTCCCATGGCGTGGCTGAAGCGTCACGGCAACGTCGTCACCGTGGTGAGCGCCGCCGTGCTCGGCGTGCTCGGCGTGCTGCTCGTCCTGGACCGAATGGCCTGGATCACCACGCTCGCACAACACATCGGCTGAAGCCGCCCGCGCGCTACACCGTCTCGGTCCGCCATCGTGGCGACCGTTTCTCGATGAAGGCGGCGATGCTCTCCTGCGCGTCGGCGATGAGGGCGCCATCGGCCATTACTCGGGTCGCCAAGTCGTACGCCGCGGGCAGGTCGAGGTCCATCTGCTCGTAGAACGCCCGCTTGCCAATCGTCTTGGACTCGACGCTCCCGCGCGTCACGCGCACCAAGAGCGCGTCGGTCGCGAACTCCAACTCGCCGAGCGGGACGACCTCATTGACGAGCCCCCACGCCGCTGCGGTCTGGGCGTCAATCGCGTCGCCGCTCATGCCCATCTCGAGCGCCCGGCGCCGACCGATGAGCCGCCCGACGGCGACCAGTGGAGTCGTGCAGAACAGACCTCCCTTGCCGCCAGGAGTGGCGAAGGTGGCCTCGTCGGCGGCGACCGCCAAGTCCGCCGACGCCACGAGCTGGCAGCCAGCGCCCGTCGCCAGCGCGTGCACGCGCGCGACGACCGGCTGCGGCATGGCTTGCAGCGCCGTCATCATCGTCGTGCAGGTCTCGAACAGCGACCGCACCTCGGCGAGCGACTTGTCCGCCATCTCGGCGAAATCGTGCCCGGCACTGAAGAGCCGTCCCTTGGCCGCGAGGATCACGCCGACCGAACTCCCGGCGCCAACGTCGTGGAACGCTTGGGTGAGCTCGAGCATCATCTGGCGTGACAGCACGTTGAGCCGGTCGGGGTGATTCAGCCAGATCGTGGCGTACGGCCCGTCGTGCTCCACCACTACGTACTGAAAGTCACCACTCATCGCGCACCGCCTTTGACTCAGATTAACGCCGACGCGCCCGCGCGGCATCGCCGAGCGCGCAACCCTCGCGGGACAGCCCGTCGCTAGGGCACTTCGCCCAACAGCTCGACCGCGCGGTGGCGCAGTCGTCGGTAGTCCGCGTTGTCGAGCAGGTCCGAACTGCTCGGGTGCACGTCGCGCGCATCGAGCTCACCGAGGATCCGGCCCGGATTGGATCCGAGCACGACGACGCGTTCGGCCAACACGATCGCCTCGTCGACGTCGTGGGTGATGAAGAGCACGGTCGTACGGATCTCGGTCCACAGTTCGCGCAGGAAGACCTGCATCGCGTGGCGCAAAGAT
>JAKAFH010000117.1 GCA_021818025.1 Actinomycetes bacterium
TGGCGATGTCGCAGCTGAGCTTGCCGGCGACCAGTATCGGGTGCTCTACGAGTGCGGAGCCGACGTGACGTGGGTGGCAACGGTCTTTGACGCCCGCCTCGTCGCTCACGATGAGTCGGCGCCGATGTTCGTCAACTGGTTCAACGCGAATGAACTCGCCGGAATCGAACTCGAAGCGTTCGCGGCCGTAGCGCTCGCCGATCTGGGGTTGTTGTAGGTCCAGGCCTGACCCGAGTATCGACGAACTCGCCAACTGGCACCGCCAACCTCACGGTGACGTGGTCACCGACGACGGCCCGGGAGATAACGCCGGCCACCTCGATCCGGCTGAAGAGCGCCGATCCCGACTTCAGGAATGAAACGTGTCACCGCCGGGCGGTGGGAATGAACTCGTTCTGAGGACTTCGTTGACGCGAATCAGGTCGCCCGCGCGGTCGCACAGAACGGCGTCGCGCTTCTCCCACCGAGGTTGCGGTGGATGTCTCACGCTTACGCCTCGTTCGCAGACGTCGCGATCGAGGGCCCGCGACGCTACGGGTCGGCGCGAGGCAGCGGGGTTGAATCGTCACCGACCTGACGGGTCCACACCGTGGTTGCATCGACAACCCTCTGGCGCCGCCGTCGGGCTACATCACGTCCGAATCGCGCGTAGGCCGCGGCGAGGCGCCCGTATCAGGCCCCCACCGTGGACGAGTCTCGGTGAGCCGCCGGCTCGACAGCGCTGTGCGGCGGATCGTGGGGGAGGTGCACGCTGATGGTGGTGCCTTCGCCGACGCGACTTTCGATGTCAATTCGCCCGCCGTGGGCGCGAACGATCTCGCTGACGATCGTCAACCCGATACCCGAACCTCCAGTCGCGCGACTCCGAGCGCGATCCGCGCGCCAAAACCGAGTGAACACCCGCGCGATGTCCTCCGCCGCGATGCCACAGCCGGTGTCGCGGACCGTGATCGTAACGTCGTCACGAGCGTCGCTGACGAACACCGAGACTCGACCACCACGGGGCGTGGCGTGGATGGCGTTGGATAGCAAGTTCAGTACCACCTGCTCGAGGCGCAGCGCGTCGCCGGTGAGGTACGCCGGTTCCGCGGTGGCGTCGAGTTCGACGCCGTGCTGCAGGGCGGTCACGCTGAGCCCCCGCGTCGCGGCGTGAACCACGTTGGCGACATCCACGAGGTCTCTGTCGAGGTCGAACGCGAGCTGCTGAGCGTCAGCCAGCCGGGCGAGGTCGTCGAGCAGGTGCGTGAGCCGCAACGCTTCGCCGTGGACGACTTCGAGATTCTCCGCCGCCGGAAGCAGCCCGTCCTGCACCGCTTCGACCCGACTCAAAATCGCGTTCACCGGCGTTCGCAACTCGTGGGCGAGATCCCCCACGCTCTCCTTGCGCAGTTCCTCCTCCCACTGGAGCTTCTCCGCCAGCGTGTTCAGGGTGCGACCGACGGCGGCCGTCTCGGGAACCCGGTCGAGTTGCACGCGCGCGTCGAGGTCGCCCCGGGTGAGATGTTCGGCCACGTCGCGCACGTGACGCAAGGGCCGTGACAGGGTCCCAGAGAGGAGAAGAGACGTGACCAGCGCGACGAGCAACGCCACCGCGGCGGCCACGAGATGAAGTCGATTGAGCGAGTCACCGAGTTGGACGTCGCCGGGAGTCAGCAGTAGTCCATTGGGCGTCGCGACCCTAAGGACGCCAACGTGACGGCCGTCGACGATGATGGGACGGGTGACCGCGGTACCCGTGACCGGCTCGCCCCCTCGCACCGTCGACCCGTTGGTCAGGTTGATCGACACGCGCAGGCCCTCGAAACGCGCAATATCGGTGATCTCGGACTGCAGAACGATCATCGGATGTGGCGCCGTCGACAGGGTCCGCGAACTCAGGAACGCGAGGGACTGGGCCGTCGCCACGAGCCTCGAACGCGCGGCCTGCTCGAGTCGCGAATTGAGTCCCATGTTCCCGATGAGCGCGGCGAGGGCGACCGCGAACAGCGATATCGCGATGAGCGCGATCGTGAGACGAGAGCGAAGGCTCAGCCGCTTCACGACGCGCGCGCTGGTCGGGCCATACGATACCCGCTGCCGAATACCGTTTCGACGAACTCGGGGTGGCGCGCGTCCACTTCAATCTTCTTGCGAAGGTTCTTCACGTGAGCGTCAATCGTCCGCTCGTAGCCTTCGTAGTCGTACCCTTGAACCCGGTTGATGAGTTCGAGCCTCGAATACACACGGCCCGGGTATCGCGCGAGCACCTCCAGGAGTCGGTATTCGTTTCGCGTCAGATCCACGACCGATCCCCGCACGATCACCTCTCGAGTCAAGGAATTGATCACCAGATTGCCTCCACCGAGGCGCAGTTCGCTCACCAGGGGCGCGTCGACCCCGTTCGTTCGGCGAAGGATCGCGCGCACGCGGGCCACGAGCTCGCGTGGACTGAACGGTTTGACGAGGTAGTCGTCGGCCCCCAGGGCCAAGCCGTTGAGTCGATCGCTCTCCGAGGCCTTGGCCGTCAGGATCAGGATCGGGAGGTCCGACCTCCCGCGGATCTCCCGGGCGACGTCTTCGCCGGGCAGGTCGGGCAACATCAGATCCAAGACGACGAGATCGGGTCCAACGCGCTCGGCGAGCTCGATCCCCTCCTGGGCCGTCTCGGCGAGGGTGACCACGAACCCGTCTCGCTCAAGGTAGGCCCGACTCACTTCACGAACTGACGGGTCATCATCGATCACGATGACCCGAGGGCTGCGCTCTCGACTTCGCCTCATGCGCCAAGTCTGGAACCCGCGTGTGAAGATGATGTGTAGTCGACGCCATGGCGACGACATTCGGGACTTATGTCACTACTTAGCGACGCGGCGCGCAACTTCATCACTCTTTCATAAGTCCTTCGTACGATCGGGCGCATGTCCGAGCAATGTGACTCATACACCCTGTTCACTGCGACTGGCTGTCATTGGTGTGAACGCGCCCGCCAGATGCTGACGACCCTGGGCGTGACGTACCGAGAAGCTGACATCTACGGAGACGAGGCCGCGGTGCTCGCTAGCCGGGGCGTCGTCTTCGCCTTCCCACCGGTCCTCGTCAACGGGCTGCGGGTGATCGCCTACGGCCGATTCTCCGAGGGCCGTCTGCGCGAGGAGCTGGGCCGATGACGCTGCTGCTCGGGGGTTCACTCGCCGCGGCGTTCGCCGCGGGCATGGTTGCATTTTTCGCGCCGTGTTGCGCCGGGGTCATGTTGCCCGCGTATCTGGCAGCCATCGGCGGCGGCCGCCGACTTAAGGTCGCCCGCCTGAGTGCGCTCTACATCGCGGGGGTCACGGTGGTGGTCTTGCCGATCACCATGGGTGCGGCGAGCATCGCGTCGACGATCACGCACTGGCACGCACAACTCTTCACCCTGGGTGGTTTGATGATGATCGGAGTGGCGGTTGCGCTGTGGCGCGGCTCGATGTTGTCGCTCAACGTGCCCCAGCCCCGAATGACCGGTTCACTGTGGTCCGTCTTCGGCCTCGGCGCATTTTCTGGCGCGTCGACCGCGTGCTGCGCTCCGGTGCTCGCGGGGGCGATCGCCCTCTCGGCGACGAGTGGTACCGTGACCGGCGGGCTGCTCCTCGGGGCGGCGTACGTCACGGGAATGATGGCGCCGCTCATCCCCATCGCGCTCGTCACGGGTCGATATCGGGGTCGGATTGGCGACAAGCCCGTCACGATCTCGTTCAAGAACCACCACAAGCGCATCGGCGTCATGCGCCTCGGCGGGGCGGTGATGTTCGCCGGCTTCGGGGTGCTCTTCATCGTCCTCGCGCTGATCGGTAAGTCGAACACGGCACCGGCGTACCAGCGCGCGATGGGTGACTGGGTGCGCGGGGTTTCCGCGCACCTCGACGCGGTGCCCAACGTCATCACCCTGCCGGTCTTGGTGACGGTGGCTGGGGCATTCGCGTGGTACGTCGTTCGAGGAAGGAAGATGCGTCATGACGCAGAGCAATCGGAACCATCGGACACCAACACGTCCCTCGACCCCGAAGGGGCCAACCAAACAACCGAGTCCTAACCCACCGTCGAGGGCGAGCGTCGCGCAGCGGGCGCGGCGCCAACGCGCTCGACGTCGTCGCGACACCCGACGTGCGGCCTGGATCGCCGGTACCGTCGCCCTCGTCGCGCTGAGTTTCGTCGTTCCGCGGCTGCTACACGCCAACGCGGTGCCAACGCCGCGCGGACTACCCGCCGGTGTCGCGATCGGGACGGGACTGCCCGCCGGGTCGCGCGTGCCGGCGTTTTCCGCGCACAACCTCCTGACCGGGCGCGTCATCTCCTCAAACTCGGTCTTTGACCACAAGACGCTCCTCTTCTTTTCCGAGGGTGTCTCGTGCCAGGCCTGCT
>JAKAFH010000118.1 GCA_021818025.1 Actinomycetes bacterium
GTTGACCCGCGCCGAGAACTGCACGCTGATGATGTTGGCGACCGTGGCGATGACCATGAAGATGATCGACACCGCGAGATTGAGGTGTGGATGGGTCGTCGCGTTGATCCCGAACTCGCTCAACAAAAGCGGGCTCGCCGCCACCAGCAGAATCGCGCCGCCACCGACGGCCATGTAGAGCAGGCCCGCGAACCCGACGAACCAGCCGTAGGTGGAGTTCACGAGGCGGCTGCTCCATTGATAGGCGTAGCCCGCCAGGGGAATACGCGTGCCGAGCTCGGCCACGATCAGCGCGATCAGCGTGTTGCCAACGGCGACCACCGGCCAGGTCCAGATGGACGCCGGCCCAAACCACGTCAGCCCAAACCCGAAGTTGAGGAAGATCCCCGTCGTGATCGAGATGATCGAGAAGGTGATCGCGAACATCGAGAACGTCCGCAGGGTACGGCGTAGTTCGGGTCGGTAGCCAGCTTGGGTGACGAGATCGCGGCCGGTGTTTCGGCCCTCATCTCTTGACGACTGCGACGCCATCGAATCCCCCGGTGCGACTCCTGGACGAGGCTACCGCGGTCCGCTCGCCCCTTGGCTGATGGGCGGGGTGAAACCGGCGACGTCGCGTCGTCGAGGCTCGGAGGGAGCGACGGCGGTGGATTATCGTGACCGACATGGCGCGAGGGTCACAGGCAGCGGCGAGGATGGTGTCGTGGCCAGCACGATGAATCGCGTCCCGGAGTTGCTCGTTGGCTTCGATACCGAAACAACGGGTCTCGACGTTCGTCGCGAACGGGCCATCTCCTACGGCTTCTGCGTCTACCGCTACGGTCAACCTATAAGCGCGGAGGAGTTCTTCGTGGTGCCAGATCGACCGATCAGCGATGGCGCTCGACGCGTGCACGGACTCGACCTGCAGCGGTTGAATCAACTGCGTTCCACCCACGAGGTCCTCGACGTGGCTTCGGGTGCTCGTCGCGCCATCGACCTTCTGACCGGTTTGCACAGGGAAGGTGCCTACATCGTCGGTGCCAATGTGGCGCGCTTCGACATGGCGATGCTCCGGTGGACCGCGAACGACGTTCTCGACGCCGCGGCCGCCGCCGCCTTCGAACGAACCCGGTTTCGGATCATCGACGTGATCGAACACGACCTGGTCATCGATCCGAGTCGAGCGTTTCGTCCTCGTCGATCACTGACACACCTGTGTGGTCACTACCACGTCAGTCCCGGTGGCCATGACGCGGTGGGCGACGCCCGCGCGGCGGTCGAAGTGCTGTTGGAGCAGGTCGTTCACAACAACGCTGGTCAACGAGAACTGACGATACTGCCGCCCGGGAACCAAGTCCGAGGTGTCTGACTTTGGCCCGAGAGGTGATAGGGTTGCACCCCTAGGGCCGTTGGCGCAGTCTGGTAGCGCACTTGCATGACACGCAAGGGGTCACAGGTTCAAGTCCTGTACGGCCCACCAAGCAGTTCCTGATCAATTGCTATAAATGTCCCCGCGGTCTGGGGCTCGCTTGGCAATGCGGTGCGCCGCTCGATTCGATGAGACGCGGAGTTCCCACTGGTTCTTGGCGGTGAAATGTGGGTTCCCACTCGGGTGAGTCACGTTGCTTGGTGCTGCCCCGGTGCTCGGCGTGAACCCAATGGTGCCGGGTGACACCACCATCGGCGCGGACTCTGACATCGGCGGTGTCCTACGGCGCCAGGTGACTGCTTGTTAGGCGGGCTCGTCCACCAATTCGCCGGCTGGACGTCGCACTCGCCGGCGAAATCGATTCTGTGAGATCGCGACACCGAGAAGGATGAGCAGCGCGCCGGCAGGCTCATTCCAGCTGAGCGATTCGCCGAGGAAGGCGATGCCGACGATCACGGCGAACACGGGCGTGAGGTAGGTGACACTGCTCGCCACCGTGGCCGGCGCATTGCGTACGACGTCGAAGTTGAGCACGTAGGCAAATCCGGTACCGAGCACGCCCAAGGCACCGAGGGCGAGGAGGGACGACGTCGGGCGAATGGCGTCGAAGTGCCCAAACGCGAGGGCGAAGGGCACCATTTGTAGCGTCCCGCACACGATCTGGCCGGTCGCGAGCGCAATCGGATTGTCAGGCAGTCCCGCGAGGTGCCGTCGGGCGTAGGTGAACCCGAAGCCGTAGCAAACGACGGCGCCGAGACACGCGATGATACCGAGGCGCTGGCCGGCGCCGAATCCGTTCCACACGCCGATGACGACCAAGACGCCCACGAGTCCAATCGCGAGCCCGCCCATCACCGTTGGACGGACGGGTTCCTGGCGAAGAATGAAGAGCGCCACGATAAGGGTCGACAAGGGCGTACAGGCGTTGATGAGTCCAGCCAAGACCGCCGAGATGTGCGTCTCGCTGTAGGAGAAGAGCGTAAAGGGCACGCTGTTCAAGAGCAGCGCGAGCACGAAGAGGTGCCCCCACGTACTGAGCCGTCGCGCCAGTGGCGTGCGCGTAATAGCGGTCAGGGTGAGCAGGGTGACGGCGCCCGCGGCCAGTCGAACGAGCGCGACGTCCACCGGCGACATCGCCCGCAGACCGAGCTTGATCCACCAGAACGAACAGCCCCAGATGGCGCCCAGGAGCACGAAGCTCACCTGCCAGCCCAGGGTGCGAGGCTTCGGCTTCGCCATCGTCACGGCCGCACCCCCGCAACGGTGGCGCGCTCGTTCTCGAGCAGCGCCGCCTTAGTGTCGAGTCCCCAGCGATAGCCGCCGAGGGTTCCGTCACGCCGGATGATCCGGTGACACGGCACGACGAGCGCGGCCGGATTAGCCGCGCACGCCGATGCCACGGCTCGTACTGCTCGTGGCGTTCCAGTGCGCTCGGCCAACTGCGAGTACGTGAGCGTCTGGCCGAGGGGGACGTGGCGAAGCACATCCCATACTCGCATCTGGAACGCGGTACCCTCCAGGTCGATGGGCAGCCGTGAGGCGTCGGCTTCGCCGCGCACGGCGCCGGCGAGCACGTGGGCCACTTCCTCGAGTTCCTCGTCGCCACGGACCAACGAGGCGAGCGGGAATTCGTGGCGAAGTTCGTCGACGAGCGTGGTTTCATCATCACCGATCCGCACGGCGCAGACGCCTCGGGACGTGGCTGCGGCGACGACCGTGCCCAACGGGGTGTCCAGTGACGTGAATGTGACTTGCTCACCGCGGGCACCGTCGCTAAATCGACTCGGCGGCATGCCCAAGCGAGCCGCACCCTGCTCGTAGAAGGCACGACTCGAGCCGTAGCCGGCATCCACGATGGCCTGCGTCACGGGCACCCGGGACCGCAGTGATCGACGTACGTGCTGATCGCGCGCGATCCGGGCGTAGGTGGCGACCGGAACGCCAATCAGTTCGGTGAATCGACGTCGCAGGTGACGCTCGCTGTAGCCGTGGTCGGCGGCGAACGTGGCGACGTCCACGGGCTCCCTCGAGTCCTCCAGCCGCCGGCAGAGCTCGACGACGGCGTCAACGCCGGGATCGGGCGCAACCGCGAGTTCGGGGCGACACCGTTGGCAGGGACGGAGTCCGGCTTCGGCGGCCTCGGCGGGCGTCGCGAAGAACACGACGTTTCGTCGCAGGGGCCGGCGCGACGGACATCCGCTGCGGCAGTAGATGCCCGTCGATGTCACGCCATAGACGAACGTGTCGGCGACCGAGCGATCGCGATTGATGATTGCGATCCAGCGGAACTCCTCGACGTCATTCACGACACGTAACCTACGGGAGTCGAGGCGGTGCCGCCTTCCGATCCCGGACACGCAATTTCCCATGGCGCGGCGTCTGCCGCCCATGACGTCGTGCGACGGACCGGCCACGCGGACCGGCAGACCCGGAGTCGAGAGGTGTGCGCGACTTCGCGTTCCGAGACCTCTTGGGCAGCCTGGTACGCATCGCTGGGGCGTAAACGAGTCCGGCCAAATGTACGCGTTGAGTTCCACGTTGTCGATGAAGGGCGAAAACTGGACGGCGGTTTCAAGGGGTCAGCGATACACGTCGCGGTGCAGCCCACGGGAATTGGGTGCGAACACGCGAATTCATTGACGTCACCGCTTTTGGGCCTAGTCCAATAGTGAACATCGCGTGACCTCGTAAAACCCCGGTGGATCGGCCGCTTCGTCGCGCCCGGCGGGTCGCGTCGGAGCCGTGCCGGTGCGGAACGCGCGGGTGAGTACACTTCAAGGAGCGAGCGGGCCGAAATGGTTGGCCCGTCGCTTTGAGAATTGAGTGATCGTGGCAAACGGTACCGTGAAGTTTTTCAACGCAGAAAAGGGATTC
>JAKAFH010000119.1 GCA_021818025.1 Actinomycetes bacterium
GACGTCACCGCCTTTGGGTCTAGTCCAATAGTGAACATCGCGTGACCTCGTAAAACCCCGGTGGTTCGGCCGCTTCGTCGCGCCCGGCGGGTCGCGACGGAGCCGTGCCGGGGCGGAACGCGCGGGTGAGTACACTTCAAGGAGCGAGCGGGCCGAAATGGTTGGCCCGTCGCTTTGAGAATTGAGTGATCGTGGCAAACGGTACCGTGAAGTTTTTCAACGCAGAAAAGGGATTCGGATTCATCTCGCGTGAGCAGGGTGATGACGTCTTCGTGCATTTCTCCAACATCCAGGGCGACGGTTACCGGAGTCTCGAAGAGGGTCAGCAGGTCGAGTTCGACGTTGCGCCCGGTCGCAAGGGCGAAGAGGCCCTCAACGTTCGCGCCATCTGAGCGAACGGCGGGCCGACTCGGCTCGCAGACATAGCGTTGCAGCGCCCTAGATCGCCAACCGCCGCTTTGCGGTCACGTCAATCGACGCTCGTTCGCCCAGTTTGAGAGCTGGTGCCGGTTCGACAACTGGAGCTTATGCAGCACCGAGGAGACGTGGGTCTCCACGGTGCGCGATGAGATGCCCAGTTCGACGCCGGCCTCCTTGTAGGTGTAACCCCGTGCGATGAGTCGCAGCACCTGACGCTCGCGTGCGGTCAATTGATCCAAGTCGGGGTCGCCGGTGCTAGGCGCGGCGGAGCTCGTCGTGCCGCTGGCGAATGCCTCGAGTACGAAGCCGGCCAGCATTGGTGAAAAGACCGCGTCGCCGGTACGAATCCGCTCGATGGCCTCGATCAGATCGGCGCCCGAGATGTTCTTGGTGACATACCCGCTCGCACCCGCTTGCACGACGGCGATGACGTCTTCGGCCGCGTCCGAGACCGACAGCGCGAGGAAGCGCACGTCGGTGCAGGATGCGCGAACGTCGCGAAGCACCCGCAGGCCGCCTCCGTCGGGCATGTGCACGTCGAGCAGCACGACGTCGGGTCGTCGCTCAATGATCATCTCGGTGGCCGCGACGACTTCGTCAGCGTCGCCGACGATGTCGACCGCGTCGGCGATCTCGGCCTTGATGCCCGAGCGGATGAGCTCGTGGTCGTCAACGAGAAAGACGCGCGGTCGACTCATTACTCGGCGACCTCCCGCGTAATCGTGAGTGCCACGTCGGTACCTGCGCCGACTTTCGTTCGAACGCTACTCGAGCCACCGATCTGCTCCACTCGTGCACGGATGGAGAGGGCGAGACCTTGGCGGTCATCGGGAACAGTGGCGGGATCAAACCCGACGCCGGTGTCGCGAACGTAGACCGAAATCGCGGCGGGCTCGACTTCGCCGTAGATGCTGAAGTGATCGTCGCCGGACCACTTCGCGGCGTTGATCGCCGCCTCGCGCGTCGCCGCCAGCAGCCCGCTGATCCGCTCATCGATCGGTGCATCGCCGACGACGACCAGCTCGATGCGCACGCCGTAGTCGCGTTCGACATCGTGCTGGATCGAACGGAGTTGGGTCGCGAAGGTTTCGTCCGTCGGCGTCGTCGCTCCGACCTGGTCCGGGGCGAACAACCAGGTGCGCAGTTCACGCTCTTGGGCGCGGGCGAGCCGTCGCACGGCCGCAGGATCCGCGGCTGAGCGCTCGATCAAGGTGAGCGTCTGTAGTACCGAATCATGGACGTGGGCCACGAGTGCGGCCCGCTCCTCGGCGCGCACGCGCACGCGTCGCTCCCTGGACAGGTCGCGAACCGTTTGGAGCCACCACGGGGCGAGCAGGACGAGCACGCCGACGATGAGTGCGACGCCGCCGATGAGGGCGGGGACGGCGGCGCCCCAGACCCCGCCGACCTGTTGGAGGATCTGCAGTCCGACCACGATGAGGACCGCCGCGGGTATCAGTCGCCAGGCGATCGCTCGCCATCCACGCATGGAGGCGACGCCGAGCACGGGGAGCGCTTGGGCGAAGTCCTCGAGGTGGGCCCGCTCATTGGCAGATGACCCGCGCCAGATCACGACGAGGAACACGAGACTGAGCAGGACCGACCACGCGTAGGGACTCAATAAGGCGAGGCCGAGCCGTGTGATCAGGATCAGGATCGCGAGGACCGCGGCGAGCAGCCACAGTACGACGGTCGAGGTGCGTCGCTGCCCTTCGAGTCGGCGGGCGATCGGCTGGTCTTCGCCATCTCGGCATATCGCGAGCCACATGATCATGTAGACGACGAGGCCGACGCCGAAAACGAGGCTCGCCAGCGCCGTGGCCAGGCGAACGTACGTGGTACGAATGCCCAGTCGACACGCGATCCCCGCGCAGACGCCACCGAGCGTCGCCTCGGGAACGTTGCGTCGAAGCGGATGCTGGGGCACCCCGAGTCGAACGTGCTGCAAGTGGGTAGTGGTCGTCATCGTGTCGTCCTCGCCGGTTGCGACTCCAGCATTACACCCCTGGGTCTCGCGAGCGCTACGGGACAACCCGGAGGCCGCCTGACCAGCTCAGGGTTGTCCCTGATGACGAGGGCGCGGGCCTCGGCGTACCGTGAGGTCATGTCCGAGACACCCAACCCGATGAGCCAGTCCGACGATTCGATCTCGTCCGACACCGTCCGCGAATCGCCGCGTCAGTTCCGTCGCAGCTACGACGGCAAGGTGATCGCCGGTGTCGCGCGCGGCCTCGCCAATCGTTTCGACATCGACGCCAACATCTTTCGCGTGCTGTTCGTCCTTCTCGCGCTCTTCTGGGGGCTAGGCGTCGCGCTCTACCTTGCCCTCTGGGTCTTCGTGCCTCGAGCAGAGGAGGAAGGGGTCGTGGCGCGAACTCGGCCACCGGCGTCGCGGTCGCGTCGTTTAGCGGTCGTCCTCATGTTCGGAGCCGTCGTAGCCATCGCCGCACTGGTCGCCGCCTTCGCGCGCGGCGGGCTGGCCGCGCACGGTGGGCCAAGTCTTGCCCTGTTCTGGCTGGTCTTCTTGGTCGCGCTCGCGATTGTCGCCTTGCGTACACCGGCGCTGCGGATCACGTTGGGCCGGGTCGTCGCCGTCGCGTTCCTCGCCGCACTCAGCGTGCTCATCGTGTTCATTGGCGCCGTCATGGGATTCGTCGCCTCGACGGGCGTCCCCCTATCGGGTGGCAACGGCGCGCACAGCTGGCGGCCCACGTCACTGAGCGACGTCCAGCACCAGTACACGACCGAGTTCGGAACGACGACGGTCGACCTGCAATCCGTCAGGTTCCCATCGAAGGGTTACACGATCGACGTGTCGGCGGCCATCGGATCAGTTTGGATCGACGTGCCAGCGAACGCCGTCGTCTCGATCACGACGCACGTGGGACTAGGGCCGGTCGAACTGCTGGGGTCACCCGACGGTTCAGCGTTCTCCGCGCTCCCGGTGGTACGGCCGGCGTCGCTGTCGCGGGCGCCACACCTCGTGATCGACGCGCGGGTTGGCATCGGACGAATCGTCATCGTCCGAGCGACCTGAATGCGAGCGTGGCCATCGGCGAAGACGACGGGGCCGGCAAGACTCGACGCCACCTAGCCGTGAAACGCGCTGATCGCTCCCACGATGATCGGTGCCACGACGAGTGACGGCAAGAGGTCGGCGACCGGCACTGACTTGATCTGCAAGAGGCGCATGCCGATGCCGAGCAACAAGACGCCACCGGTGGCGGTGATGGCGGCGATCATCGAGGCTGGCAGGAACGAGCCGGCGAGCACGCCCAGCACGGTGACGAAGCCTTGGAAGATGCCCACGGGCAGTGCCGAGACCGCGACGCCCCAGCCGAGTGTGGCCGAGAAGGCGATCGCCGCGAAAAGGTCCAGGGCCGACTTCAGCACGAGCTGGCTGATCCCGTGACCGAGTCCATCGCTCAGCGCGCCAAGGATGGCGAGTGGTCCGATGCAAAACAAGAGTGAAGCAGCCACGAATCCCTCGATGAAGCGTTCCCGCGAATCACTGACCCGTCCTCGAGTCAGGCGATTCTGGATCCAACCACCGAATATCGCCACTCGCTCCTCGATGCGCAACAGCGAACCACCGATGCCGCCGACGATCAACGCTCCGAGGACCACCAGCAGGGTCCAACTCGCGCCAACGGCGTGGCGAAACGCGCGATCGGAAATGGCTGCGATGTTGAGTGCGCCGATCACGAGCACGACGAGTCCGAGCGCGTCGGTGACGGTGTGGCGAGTCCGGGCGGGGAGGCGATTGCCAATCAGCACGCCGATGGCCG
>JAKAFH010000120.1 GCA_021818025.1 Actinomycetes bacterium
TCTAGCGCTAGCGATCGGCGATCGCCGTCAGTCCCCGAACGCCCGAACGTCGACGGACTCGAGGCCACCTGGCTGGCGCGCTGGGAGGGCGAAGCCGTCTACCGATTCAACCGCAGCGCCACCCGCGAGAGCGTCTACTCGATCGACACCCCCCCGCCCACCGTCTCGGGTTCCCTGCACATCGGCCACGTCTTCTCCTACACCCACACCGACCTGCTAGCGCGCTTTTGGCGCATGCGCGGGCGCGATGTCTTCTACCCGATGGGCTGGGACGACAACGGCCTGCCGACCGAGCGGCGTGTCGAGAACTACTTCGGCGTTCGCTGTGACCCGAGCCTGCCCTACGACCCCGACTTCACCGTGCCCGAGCCGGCCGCGGGCAAGGCCGCCGAGAAGCGTTCGATCAGCCGCAAGAACTTCGTCGAGCTCTGCCAGCACCTCACCGCGACCGATGAGGAGGTCTTCAAGGACCTCTGGCGCAACCTCGGAATCTCGATCGACTGGAGCCTCGAGTACGCGACGATCTCGCCCTCGACCCAGGCCATCTCCCAGCGGGGATTTCTCGAGATGCTGGGTCGTGGCGAGGTCTACTCGAGCGTCGCGCCGACCCTCTGGGACGTGGACTTTCGCACCGCGGTCTCCCAGGCCGAGCTCGAGGACCGCGAGCGGCCCGGGGCGATGCATCACGTCGCCTTCGCCCTCGAGGACGGCGGCACGATCGAGATCGAGACGACCCGACCCGAGCTGATCCCGAGCTGCGTGGCGGTCGTGACCCACCCGAACGACGAGCGCTACCGCCACCTCGTTGGCAAGCGCGCGATCACCCCGCTCTTCTCGGTCCCGGTGCCAATCGTCGCCCACGAGCTCGCCGACCCCGAGAAGGGCACCGGCGCGGCGATGGTGTGCACCTTTGGCGACGTGACCGACGTCACGTGGTGGCGCGACCTCGACCTCGACACGCGCGCCTTGATCGGGCGTGACGGCCGGTTCCTACCCGCGGACTTCGCGAGCGACACCTTCAACTCACTTGACGCCGCATCGGCCCAGGCCCGCTACGACGAGCTCGCCGGTAAGACGGTCAACCAGGTGCGCGCGGCCGTCGTCGACGACCTGCGCGAGACCGGGGCGCTGCTCGACGAGCCACGCGCCATCACCCACCCCGTCAAGTTCTACGAGAAGGGCGAGCGGCCCCTCGAGATCGTGACCTCGCGCCAGTGGTTCGTCGCCACCCTCGCCCATCGCGAGGCGCTGCTCGCGCGCGGCGAGGAGCTCATCTGGCACCCCGACTACATGAAGCACCGCTACGCGAGCTGGGTCGAGGGCCTCAACGTCGACTGGAACATCTCGCGCCAGCGCTTCTTCGGGGTGCCCTTTCCCGTGTGGTACCCGCTCGACGGCGACGGCGTCGTCGACTACGACCACCCCATCACGCCCGAGATCGCCGACCTGCCGATCGACCCCTCCTCGGACGTTGCGCCGGGCTACACCCCCGACCAGCGCGGCCAGGCGAACGGCTTCGTCGGTGACCCCGACGTCATGGACACCTGGGCGACGAGCTCGCTCAGCCCCCAGATCGCCGGCCGGTGGGGCACCGACCTCTTCGACCGGGTCTTTCCGATGGACCTGCGCCCCCAGGGACATGACATCATCCGAACCTGGCTGTTCTCCACGGTCGTGCGCAGCCACTTCCAGCACCACCAACTCCCCTGGGCCCACGCGGCGATCTCGGGTTGGATCCTCGACCCGGACCGCAAGAAGATGAGCAAGTCCGTCGGCAATGTCGTCACCCCGATGCCCCTCTTGGAGGCTCACGGCGCCGACGCGCTGCGCTACTGGGCGGCCTGCGGGCGCCCGGGTGCGGACACCGCGATCGACGAGGCCCAGATGAAGATCGGCCGGCGCCTGGCGGTGAAGGTGCTCAACGTCACCAAGTTCGTCCTCGGGCGCCTCGAGGGGGCGACCTCGACCGACGAGGTCGTCGAGCCCCTCGACCGGGACCTGCTCTCCCAGCTGAGCCTGCTGGTCGCCGAGGCGACGGCGTCCTACGAGTCCTACGACGCCGCGCGCGCCCTCGAGCGCACCGAGTCCTTCTTCTGGGCCTTCTGTGACGACTACGTGGAGCTCGTGAAACTGCGCGCCTACGGCGACGCGAATGACCCCTCGACCCGCTCGGCGCGCGCCGCGCTCGAGGCGACCCTGTCAACCCTCACGCGACTGCTCGCCCCGGTCATCCCCTTCGCGACCGAAGAGGCGTGGCGCTGGTGGCACGAGGGCTCGGTGCACGCCGCACCCTGGCCGAGTGGCCTCGAGTACACCCACGAGCCGCTCGAGGAACCCGGTGAGATCATCGCCCCGGTCGCGGCAGTGCTCGAGGCGATCCGGCGCGCCAAGTCGACGGCGAAGCGCTCCCAGCGCGCCGAGGTGGCGCGCGTCGCGATCAGCGCGCCGCTCGGCGTGATCCGCTCGATCGCCGCGGCGAGCGGCGACCTCGCCGCCGCCGGTTCGGTCACGGCCTTCTCCTACCAAGAGGGCGAGGAACTGTCGGTCGAGGTCGAGCTCGCCCCCATCGACGCACCGTAGCCGCCGCCGCGTACGTCGAGCATCACGACACGAGGCTCGACTGCCTCGTCGCTCGCAGGCGGTCCGTGGTGACGGTGAAGTCAATTCCTGCCAGGCTCGCCAGCGCGGACACGAAATTCACGACATAACGTATCGCGTTCATAACGCCACGGGATATACTCGTTTCGTGCTGCAATCGTTCGGTGACAAAGGCACTGAACGAGTGTGGTTGCGTGTGGCGACTCGCGGGTTTCGCGGTGACCTTCAACGGGTCGCCCTACGCAAGATGACAATTCTCGACGCCGCCGAGACCATCGCTGACCTTCGAGTCCCGCCGGGAAACCGACTCGAGAAGTTGAGCGGTGATAGGGCGGGGCAGTACAGCATCCGAATCAACGACCAATGGAGGATCTGCTTTCGATGGACGAAGTCGGGACCTGAAGAGGTCACGATCACCGATTATCACTGAGAGGAACTGCTATGCCAGCCACGATCACACCGATACATCCGGGCGAAGTCTTACTGATGGACTTTTTAGAGCCGCTCAGCGTCACCCAGCACCGCCTCGCGGTTTCGATAGGGGTCCCACCGCGACGGATCAACGAAATCGTCCACGGCAAGCGTCGGATCAGTGCGGATACCGCGTTGCGCCTCGCACGGTTCTTTGGGACGAGCGAGCGGTTCTGGATCAATCTGCAGGCCCGTTATGACCTCGAACGTGAGCGCGACAATCTTGGCTCATCGCTCGATGCGATCACTCCCCTCGCATCGGTCTGACCGCAAAGACAACGTCACGCAATCGGGCGGTCGAACGCTCAGCAGTTCACACATCGTTCGCGCACGGGACAGGGCAGCACCCTCGCCTGAGGGTCCCGACGATGCGGACTTCCTACGTGGCTCGCAACGCGAGCCGTCACGCACGTCGAGTGCCACGGTGCCCCGACGAGGCTCGGTCGCGTCGAACCCAGCCGCTACGATGCGCCTAGCCGAACAAGGATGGTCATGACCCGGGGTCTGCGGTGGGGAGTACTAGCGGGGCTGTGCGCCGGGGTCGTCGTCATCGTGATCGAGGACATAGCCCACGTGCACGGCGCGATCGGCGGGCTCGTCGCCGCAGCGGTGACCGGTCTCGTCATCTACCTCGTACACCGACGCCTCGAGCCCTCGTCTGAGCGATCACGGCGCCCACCGCGCTAGCAATGCGGTCCCGTCACGCGCAAAATGCCGGTGCTACCATCAGCGCAGAAGTGCGGATCAGGTACGGCGTTGGTGGTGAACGGCGAGTGCCGGGCGCCAGAGTACGAGTGAGAAACGGGTCATGGGGGATCTTCTCAACGGGGACGCGGACATCCGGCCCACCTCCCGACGCCGACCCACGCAGCGGTTTCACGCCCGCACCGGGACACCCGAGTCGCCGGCGCGACACCCATCGACGGCAGGCTTAAGCGCGCACGGCGAGTACCGACTACTGCTCACCACTGTCGACCACGGCCCCGCCGCGTCGGGTGAGTCCGATTTCGACGAACGTTCGCTGCCCATCGACCGGCGTTGGCGCGAGGACGAACGCTCGACCGTGCGGCGAGGCCGCCGGATGCTCGAGGGAGCCGACGCGTCACGCGCCAGCGAGGACGAAGGACCGACCGGGT
>JAKAFH010000121.1 GCA_021818025.1 Actinomycetes bacterium
GACGGGCACCATCGACGGCGCGATGGTCTGGGGCTTTCGCGAGCGCCGGGTGCCGAGCGACGCCACGATCGTGGTGCTCAACCAGATCATCTCGCTCGTCGAGGTGGGACTCGAGCGCGAGGTCCTGCGGCGCACGACCGACCTCGAGCTCTCGGACTGGCACGCGCGCGCGATCTACGACCCGCTGACCGGGCTGCGCAACCGCGCCTCGCTGGCCGACACGTACCACCAGCTCGCCGCCTTCGACGACCGGAACCGCACACCCCAGATGGCGGCCCTGATGGTCGACGTCGACCACTTCAAGGTCGTCAACGACACCTTCGGCCACGCCGCCGGCGACCTCGTGCTCCAGCGGGTCGCGCACGCGATCGTCCAGAGTGTGCGGCCGAGCGACCCAACGTTCCGCCTGGGCGGCGAGGAGTTCCTCGTCCTGCTCTCCAACGTGGACGTGGCGAGCGCCCACCTGGCCGCCGAGCGCATCCGCGAGCGCGTCGCGGCGTCCGCGCCCAACCTCCCGATCGTCACCGTCAGCGTCGGTCTGGCGCTGCGACGCCTGAACGAGAGCCAGGAGTCGATGCTCGCGCGCGCCGACGCCGCCCTCTACCAGGCCAAGCAGTCCGGCCGCGATCGCGTCGAGATCGCGCGCTAGCGCACTAGACGCCGAACCGGCGCGTTGCGAGCGCCGCCGCCTCGGCCGCGGCGACGGCCGGCGCGAACAAGTAGCCCTGGCCGAGGTCACAGCCCAGCGCGCGCAGACGGCTGAGCTGCTCGTCGGTCTCGATCCCCTCGGCGAGGACTTCGACGTCGAGTTTCTGGCCGAGGGTCACGATGGTCTCGAGCAGAGTACGTGTGCGCGGGTCGTGGGTGGGACTGACGAAGGACTGGTCGATCTTGATGATCTGCGGATGGACCAGCGTGAGGTAGTGCAGGGACGAGTAGCCGGTGCCGAAGTCGTCGAGCGCGATCCCGATGCCGTGACTGGTCAGCCGATCGATCACGTCCAGAGTCTCGGCGACGTCGCTCAGGGTTGCGCTCTCGGTGACCTCGAGGACGAGCCGACCCGGCGCGAGCCCACTCGCCTTGAGCTCGCGCTCGATGGTGGCCACGAGATCGGGATCGTGGAACTGGCGCGCCGACAGGTTGACCGTGAGGTAGGGACCGTCGGGCGCCCACGTCGCGGCGGCGGCGATGGCCTCGCGCAGGGCGAAGGCGCCGAGCTCGACGATCAACCCGGTCTCCTCGGCGAGCGGGATGAAGACCGACGGCGCAACGAATCCGTGCGTCGGGTGCTGCCAGCGCATCAACGCCTCGAAGCCGACCACCGTCATCGTCGAGAGCTCGACGATGGGCTGGTAGTGCATCGCGAGCTCGTCGGCCG
Organism: Actinomycetes bacterium; assembly: GCA_021818025.1. Taxonomy (GTDB): domain Bacteria; phylum Actinomycetota; class Acidimicrobiia; order Acidimicrobiales; family RAAP-2; genus RAAP-2. Next base: position 1,379 of record JAKAFH010000121.1, read on the forward strand.
CGAGCGCGTGTCGCAGCTCCCGGGCCAATTCGAAGTGGCTCGTCGCCCGGTGGTGCATCGACGGGTCGAAGGCCACGGCGCGGTTCTTGCCCGCGCGCTTGGCCTCGTAGAGTGCCACGTCGGCGTCGCGCACGAGCGTGTCGCGGTCGGCTCGCCCGGCGTCAAAGGACACCACCCCGATGCTCGCGCGCTGCTCGACCACCGTCGCGGACATCGCGAAGGCCTCGTCAAAGACGCCGAGCAGTCGCGCGGCGACCTGCTGGGCCTCCTCGTCGCTCGCGAGACCCTCGGCCAGGTAGAGGAACTCGTCGCCGCCGAAGCGGCACAGCGTGTCCGAGGCTCGCGTCACCGACTGCATCCGACCCGCCACCGCCGCGAGCAGCTCGTCGCCCACGATGTGGCCGCGCGTGTCGTTGATCCCCTTGAAGTCGTCGAGGTCGATGAGCAGGACGGCCCCGAACCCGCCGTAGCGGCCGACGCGCTCGAAGGCCTGGGCCAGCCGGTCGTCGAAGAGTGAGCGGTTCGCCAGACCGGTGAGGGGATCGTGCAGCGCCTGGTGGGCGAGCTGGTCGGCGAGCTCGAGCTCGTCGGTGATGTCTCGCTCGGAGTTCACGAAGTACAAGATGTCGCCCCGCTCGGTGCGCGCCGTCGACTTGGAGATCTCCACGACGATGACCCGGCCGTCGGGCTTGACGTAGCGCTTGATGTAGCGCACGCGCTCGACGTCCCCGGCGAGCAGGCGCTGCTGCACCGACTCGGTGATCCCGAGGTCCTCGGGGTGCGTGAACACCGAGGAGTCGCCGTCGAGCAGCTCCTCGCGCGAGCGGCCGAGCATCGCGCAGAAGGCGTCGTTCACCGCGATGCAGCGGTCGTCGAGGTCAGTGAAGGCCATTGGGGCCATGTTCTCCTCGAAGGCCAGGCGGAAGCGCTGTTCGATCTCGTCGCGAGCCCGCGCGGCCGAGCGCTCCGCGCTGGTGTCGCGAACGAGCGTGATGATCCAGCGGCGCCCGTCCAGCACGATCGGCGCCAGCGCGATGTCCACCGCGAGTTCGCTGCCGTCTCGGCGCGCGAGCGCCAGGTTGAGGTGGCGGCCCATCGTGCGCACCCGACCCTCGTCGGAAAAGCGGCGCCGCTGGGCGACGTGGGCGGCCCGGGCGCCGCTGGGCACGATGTCCTCGACGGGTCGGCCGACGAGCTCGTCGAGGTCGTACCCGGTCAGGGCGGTGAAGACGCCGTTGGCGTGACGAATGATCCCTTCGTCGTCGACGAACGCGACGCCATCGGGCAGCACGTGCAACAGGCGCTCCCAGGTGAGCGGGTGGCGCTCGAGAAAGTCAATGAAGGGCTCGCCACCCTCGTTCGACGCCATCGACACTCGTATCGCTCCCCGCCCCGCCGCGTTGGGGGCCATCGTATCGAACCTCCTCGGGCGACGGGCAACCCGCCGCAACTCAGTCAAAGGGTCTTACCGAAAAGCGCACCGCGCGTGCTTCGGGCACGGCGTCGCGCACCGCCGCCTCCACGGCCCGACCGGTGACCTCGGCGGCGGCGACGGTCGTGGCGCGAGTCACGTAGCCGTCGACCTCGACCAGCAGCGTCCGTCCCATCCAGCGCGCCCGCACGTGCACGTGCTCGACGCCGTCGACGCCCGCCGCGGCCGCGGCGGCGGCCTCGATTACGCGCGGCTCGACCGCGTCCATCAGGTGCCTGACGAGTTCGCTGGTGACCTCGTAGCCAACGTGGCAGATGAAGCCGGTCACGAGCAGCCCGGCGACCGCGTCGGCCCACGACCAGCCGACGGCCACGCCGATCAGACCGATCATGGCCCCGGCCGAGGACAGCGCGTCGAGCCAGGAGTGCTGGGCGTCGGCGACGAGGGTCGCCGACTGGATGCGCCGACCCACGCGCAGCTTGTAGCGAGCGACGACCTGGTTGCCGAGCACGCCGACGGCGGCGGCCACGATGCCCCAGCCGACGTCGGTGGTCGTGCCGTGAATGAAGAGCTTGTGCACGCTGAGATACGCGGCGAACGCCGCGCTAACCCAAATGGCGAGGGCGACGCCGAGACCGGCGACGTCCTCGGCCCGCTCCCACCCGAAGGGGTGCGAAGCCGAGGCCGGTCGCCTCGAGACCCGCAGCCCGAGGAAGACGACCAGCGAGGTGCTGACGTCGGCCAGGTTGTGCAGGGCGTCACTCAGCAATCCGACCGATCCGCCAAGCGCGGCGATCGCGAGTTCGATCAGTCCCGCGACGCCCAGACCCGCCGCCGAGACGGCGATCGCCCGGTGTGCGTCCCTGCGATCGACGACCTCGCGCGCGACCTGCGCCGCGGGACGCGGATCGCCGGACTGGCACTCACCGAGTCCGTGCACGGTTCGCTCCCCTCGCCAACACCGGTGCACGGGCGCCGACGTCCGAGTGGCTGGTGGCGTCGCGGCTGGTCGCGGAGGTTCCCGCGGCGAGATGGTCGCCGTGGAACAGCGCCTCCTCGGCGAGCTTACGCACGTGCGGGCTCTCCGCGGCGTAGTAGACGCGGTTGCCCTCGCGACGCACGGTGACCAGTCGCGCGAGCCGGAGCTTGGCGAGGTGCTGGGAGACACCCGCCGGATTCACGCCCAGGTGCGTGGCGAGCTCGTTGACCGAGTGCTCGCCGTGCAGGAGTGCCCACACGATGCGCAGTCGCGTGCCGTCGGCGAGCAGCTTCAGCGTGCCCGCGGCGAGGTCCACCTGCTGGTTGGTCGGAAAACGATCTATCTGCGTAGTCACGTAGATAGATCGTAGTGCCCCGACCGCTGCGGTCAAGCCG
>JAKAFH010000122.1 GCA_021818025.1 Actinomycetes bacterium
CGGCTACCGGGCGCTCTCGACGCTGCTCGCCGAGGCGCACCTGAAGCGCGGCGAGAAGGGCGCGCCGCGCTTCACGCTCGATGAGGTCGCCGCGGCGAGCCAGGCGTGGGTGGTGCTGAGCGGGTGTCGCAAGGGGCCGCTCACCCGCGCCCTCGTCGAGGCCGGCCCGCGCGCGAGCGAGCGCGCCCTCGAGCGCCTCGTCGGCGCCTTCGGCCGCGACCACGTGGTCGTCGAGCTCTGGGACCACGGTGCGCCCGACGACGTCGCGCGCAACGACGTCCTCGCCGAGCTGGCCGTGCGCCGCGGACTCGCGGTGGTGGCGACGAACAACGTGCACTACGCCACGCCCGACGCGTTTGCCCGGGCCAACGTCCTCGCGGCGATCCGCGCCCGGCGCAGCCTCGAGGCGATGCAGGGCTGGCTCGAGGCCTCGCCCCTCGCGCACCTGCGCAGCGACGCCGAGCAGCGCCGCCGCTTCGCCCGGTGGCCCGGCGTCGTCGACCTGGCCGGCGAGCTCAGCGCCGAGCTGGCCTTCGACCTGCGCCTCGTGGCGCCGAACCTCCCGCCGTTCGCGACGCCCCCGGGGCTCGACGAGCAGGCCTACCTCGAGCGGCTCGTCGAGGACGGCGCGACGCGGCGCTACGGCGCGCGCGGCGCCGAGCGGGTGCCCGGGGCGTGGCGCCAGATCGATCACGAGCTCGCGGTGATCCGCCAGCTCGGCTTCGCCGGCTACTTCCTCACGGTGTGGGACATCACCGAGTTCTGCCGGCGCGAGGACATCTACTGCCAGGGCCGCGGCTCGGCCGCCAACTCCGCCGTGTGCTTCTCGCTCGGGATCACCAACGCCGACGCGGTGCGGCTGAACCTCTTCTTCGAGCGGTTCCTCTCGCCGGCGCGCGACGGCCCCCCCGACATCGACGTCGACATCGAGTCGGGCCGGCGAGAGGAGGTCATCCAGTACGTCTACGCCCGCTACGGACGGCGCCACGCGGCCCAGGTCGCCGCGGTCATCACGTACCGGCCGCGCTCGGCGCTGCGCGACGTCGCGCGCGCCTTCGGCTACGCCGAGGACGAGGCCGACGCGATCAAAGACCGGGTCGACCGGCACACGATGACCCCGCTCGGTCCAGACGTGCCCGAGCTCGTCACGACCATGGCCGCCCAGCTGCTCGAGCGCCCCCGGCACCTCGGGATCCACTCGGCGGGCATGGTGCTCTGTGACCGGCCGGTGATCGAGGTCTGCCCGGTCGAGTGGGGGCGCATGCCCGGGCGCAGCGTGCTGCAGTGGGACAAGGACGACTGCGCGGCCATTGGTCTGGTGAAGTTCGACCTGCTGGGCCTGGGCATGCTCGACGCGCTGCACCGCGCCGTCGACCAGGTCCGGGCCTTCCACGGGGTGTCGCTCGACCTCGGGTCCCTGCCCCAGGAGCCGGCCGTCTACGACCTGCTCTGTGAGGCCGACACCGTGGGGGTCTTTCAGGTCGAGTCGCGCGCGCAGATGGCGACCCTGCCGCGCGTGCAGCCCCGGTGCTTCTACGACCTCGTGATCGAGGTGGCCCTGATACGGCCCGGCCCCATCCAGGGCCACGCCGTGAACCCCTACATCCGCCGGCGCCGCGGCGAGGAGCCGGTCACCTACCTGCACCCGCGGCTCGAGCCGATCCTGCGCCGGACCCTCGGGGTGCCGTTGTTCCAGGAGCAGTTGATGGAGATGGCGGTCGCGGTCGCGGGCTTCTCGCCCGCCGAGGCCGACGAGTTGCGCCAGGCGATGGCGGCGAAGCGGTCGGCGGCGCGCATGCTCAAGCTGAAGAGCCGCTTCTACGCCGGCATGGCCACCAACGGCATCGGCGGCGCCGCGGCCGACGAGCTCTTTGACGCGCTGTCGGCCTTCGCCAACTTCGGGTTCCCCGAGTCCCACTCGGTCTCCTTCGCCCACCTCGTCTACTGCTCGGCCTGGATCAAGCACCACTACCCGGCGGCGTTCCTCGCCTCGTTGTTGAACGCCCAGCCCCTCGGTTTCTGGTCGCCCCAGAGCCTGGTGGCCGACGCCCGTCGTCACGGGGTTAGCGTGCGTCGCCCCGACGTGAACGCGTCGGGGGTCGGCGCGACGCTCGAGGACTCGACCCCCGACCCCGCGGTGCGACTCGGTCTCGGCGGCGTGCGCGGGGTCGACGACGCACTCGCCGCGCGAATCGTCGCCGGGGCCCCCTGGTCGGGCCCCGAGGACCTCGTGCGCCGCGCCGGGTGCTCGCAGTCGAACCTCGAATCACTCGCCGCCGCCGGCGCCCTCGACGCCTTCGGGCCGTCACGGCGGGCCCTCGCCTGGTCGGCCGGCGCGGCGGCCCAGTCGTCGCCCGACCGGCTCGCCGGGGTCGTCACGGGACTCGTCGCGCCGCCGCTGGCGGCCCCGACCCCGATGGAGCGCGTCGCCGACGACCTCTGGGCGCTCGGTCTCACCCCCGAGGCAACGGCGATGGAGCTGATCCGTCCGACACTGCGCGCGAGCGGCGTGGTGACGGCGGCCTCGCTGCTCGGTGCCGAGCAGACGCGCGTGGCGGTGGCCGGGGTGGTCACGCACCGTCAGCACCCCGAGACGGCCAACGGCGCCGTGTTTCTCAACCTCGAGGACGAGACCGGTCACGTGAACGTGATCTTCTCCAAGGGCGCGTGGGCGCGCTGGTCCACGGTCGCCGGGCGCGCCGGCGCGCTCGTGGTGCGCGGCTCACTCCAACGCGGTCAGGGGACCCTCGCGCTCAGCGCCGAGTCAGTCGAACCGCTCGAGCTCGTCGCCACGCGCTCGCGCGACTGGCACTGATTACCCGCCGAAGGCGAACTCGGGCCGTTCACCGAGCTCGACCTGCAGGCGCACGTCCATCTGCACGAGCGGCAGGTCGTCGGCGTGGGTGACCCCCACGCACCGCGATGACGTGAGCAGCACGTCAAAGCGCAGCGGGTGATGGTGCAGGATCGAGCCGACGAAGACCGGCAGCAACGCCTCGGGGCGATCGGCGAAGTCGTGCCCGGTGACCGCGCCGGCGAGCAACGGCCAGATCGCCGGCTGGAAGCCCCACAGGTTCATCGAGACCGTCGTCTCGGGGTCGAGGAAGACCGGAGACAGTCCGTCGTCGGCGACGAAACCGTCGGGCGAGTCGTGGACGTGGCGGCGCTCGACGATGTCGGTGAGGTGACCGTTGACCACGTTGCAGACGCCGCGCGAGACGGGCAGGTCGCCCACCAGGGCGCGGTCCAGGCGAAAGCCGACCAGACAGTTGGTGGGCTTGGTTCTCAGGTGCTCGCCGAGCAGCGCGAAGGCGTCACGGCCGTAGAGGTCGTCGGCGTTGGCGATGGCGAAGGGGAGCGACGGGTCGAGGTAGGCAAATGCCGCGAGCGTCGCGGGCACCGTGCCGCTCGGCTCGGCTTGCAGCGCGAAGTCGACCGACCACTCCTTCGGCCACGTGGCGTTGACGTGGCGGCGGATCTCGGGGCCCGTCTCGGGGTTTACCACCAGCACGAAGTGGGAGAACCCGGCGGCGACGGCGTCGGACGCGATCAGGTCGATGACCCCCTCGCCGTGGACGCCGATGGGCGCGAGCTGCTTGAGCCCCCCGTATCGGCGCGCCCGACCGGCGGCCAGAATGACGAGCGACGGGCCCGTCACGACCAACGGACCACTGCGCTCGCCCACGTCATGCCGGCGCCGAAGCCCGTCAGCAGGGCGTACTCGCCGGCCTTGACCCGACCGTTGGTGATGGCGTCGTCCATCGCGAGCGGGATCGAGGCGCTCGAGGTGTTGCCGTAGCGATCGAGCACGACGACGGCTCGCTCCATGTCGATGCCCAGGCGCTGGGTCGCGGCCTGGATGATGCGGATGTTCGCCTGGTGGGGCACGACGAGGGCGATGTCGTCGGCCTTCACGTCGGCGTCGGCCATGGCCTGCTCGGCCGATTCGACCACGACGCGCACGGCCCGGCGGAAGACCTCCTTGCCGTCCATCTGGAAGAACCCGTCGTGCTCGCAGGTGAGCAGGTCCGCCCAGTTCCCGTTCGCGCCCAGGCTGAACGACAGCAGGTCGTTGCCGGTGGCGTCGTACTCGAGCACC
>JAKAFH010000123.1 GCA_021818025.1 Actinomycetes bacterium
CCGACGCCGGGCGTGACCCCAGGGACGCAACTGGCCGTCACAGTGCGGGCAGGTTAGGCGTTGCGCGCGCAGTTCGCGCTCGACATGGGTGGGGTCGTTCACTACGATGAGCATCGGTGTCTCCGGGTATCTCAGAGGACCCCTTCGCGCTCAGGCAAAGAGAAGAGCGAGGGGGTCCTTGTCTTTTTCTAGGACCCCCAAAGTTGTCATCGCCCGAAGCGACAACGCAACCACCCAGGGTGCCTCAGCGCATCATCACGGTCAGTGGCGCTTCAGAGGGAGTTGCTGGGCACGGAACGTGTCGCCCTACAGCAGTGGCTCGCGACGCACGATGAGTCGAGTCCCTTCGGGCAGCGAGCCCAAGGTAACGAGGCTCGTCAACTCGGCGACCGCCGCACCGGCTCGCAACTGGCCGTCTTGGGTGAGGGCGGGCAGCCAGACGTCACAGCCCTCGGCGTCAAAGACGGCGCTCGTGACCTGGGCGTTCGAGCGCGCCGTCACGAAGAAGCCGACGTGGCGCGCCCGGCAGGCGGCGAGGAACCCCTCGGTGCAGCCGGCCGAGTCGGCGCGCACGATCACCGAGCGCACGGCGTCGTTGGCGTCGTCGCCGACGCGATGCCCGAAGCGAATCGACGCCGGTAGCTGGCGAATCGCGGCGTCGAGCACGTTCACGTGGTCAGTGACGGTGTTGGCCGTCGCGTTGCCCGCACGTAGCACGCCCGAGAGGGCCTCACCGGTCGCGTCGGCGAAGCAGAGCATCGGGTGAAAGCCGAACCCTCCCTTGAAGTGGGCGGCCGCGCCCTCCTTGTTCTCCGAGTGCACCTCGAGAATGGTGGCGTCGATGTCGAGCAGCACCGGCTCCTGTGACGTCGCGAGGGCGAGTCGCCCCCAGACCTTCTCGCGCATCTGAGCGGTCGCTTTCGCCAGCTCGGCGAGCACCACATCATCCAGCTCGTGAAACGTGCGGTGCACCGTCGAGTCACTCGCCACGTGGCCGAACAGGTCGCCCTGGACGCGCAGGTGCTCGATGTCCGCGCAGCTCTCGCCACCGCCGGCGATCACGAGTGCCATGTGGGTCAGCACCCGGCCGCGATCGTGCACCGGGGCTCGTTCACCGCGCGGGGCGATGCGCGACGAGAGCAAATGACTGAGGCCCAAACGATCGGCAAAGGCGCCCAAGGCGTGCAGCCCGACGTGAGCGACGACCCCCGCGCCACCCGGTTCCACACTGGCGCGATTCGTTGCGGTAACGTGCATCTCAGAAGTGCCCTTCGTGTTTGGAAAATGGTTGGTTTAGCGACTCCAGTTTCCCTGACACGAAGGGCATTTTCGTGGATGGCAGTCAGTTCATCACGAGGACTCGTGAACGATCGGGGCTAATCAGTTCGTGTCCAAGGAACCGTGGCAACTCCAATCAGTCGCGCGAGCAGGTGTCCGAGTTCCTCGTAGGCGGACGCGTGCACGAGTTCCCAGGCCCGGCGGGTCTGGGCCTCCAAATGGTCGATGGCGACGGGTACCGCGGTCGCTTTCGCGTGGGGCACCAGTGATTCGGGGTTCGGAAAACCGGCAATTGACTGGCGCACCATCTCCACGTAGTCGCGCTCGCGAAGGTTTATCGAAACGTCGGGTACGCCGGTAGCGAGTACGAACTCACCCAACGGTGCGCCGAGGGCCTGGGCCAGGCGTCCGAGGTGGTGTACGTCGCTGACCTCGATCTCGCCCTGCTCCACCTGGGCGATCCAGCTCGTGGACATGCCGATCTCCCCGGCGAGTTGCTTTTGAGTCAAGTGACGTTCACCGCGGTACTGCTTGACCAGAGCGCCGACGACGTTCACCTCGTCGTTCGTATCAACGCGCACGTGGTTCTCCACGAATCAGACCGTCGAGCGAATCCAGACGCCACACGTCAGGTGGACCGGCCAAGTACTGGCTACGTTCGTGAAGGAATCGAATCGTGTGGGCCTGGGCTTCGTGAGCCTCGAAGGACTTCTCGTTCTGGTAGCACTCGTAGAACACGCGCTCGTAGGGACGCTCGGCACGCTGGTGGCTCAAGTAGACGAGGGTGCCGGGTTCGTGAAGCACGATCTGGGCCAGCGTGTCAGAAACCAGCGTGTCGAAGGCTTCGAGGTGGTCGGGGAGCACGGTAAAGTGAACAACCAGGGCAAACACGGCGCGTCCTCTCGTCAACAAATCACCGTTCTTGAAACCGTACCCGTCCATCCGGTCCTGACCGCGCCAGTCCCGAACTCAAGCAAGTCTGTTCGGGCCAGCTACGTAAGCCGTTATTGCCCACGCTCACACTTATCAGCGCCAGGGACCTGAACTATCGAACTTTCTCGACAACAATTCGACTGGAAACTCGTGTGAGAACACCGGCGATCGACCAGCGAATCCCAAATGATCAACTTTCAGGGTTGATGACGAGGCGGTGGCCCGGCCGGGAACCTTCGGCCCCCGTCGGGGCCACCGCCATCACGCCAGGGCCAGGTGTGTGAGAAGTTTCTTTACGTATTCAAGGGATGTCGAGATCGCCTGACTTTCTCCAGATTCACGGCTACGATCACGGGAATGACCACCAACAGAACCTGAATCAGGGTGCTGAAGGTCGGAACGGCCAGCCACTTGCTCACGCAGTGCGTGACAGTGGGCTGATCGGGTCCGCCAAAGTTCGCGCAGTCGTTCGTCCTTGTCGTGAGCGAGAGAAACAGCATCGGCAAGACCAGTGCGATCCCACCCGGAAATAGAAGGGTTGCGACGATCTTCTCCTTGCGGGTCCATATGTGACTCGACCAGAGCCATGCCATTCCGACGAGCCATCCAACGCCCACCAAGAAGCCACCGGCCAAAATTAGCCAAGGGACCCATCTGTCCCGTGTCGATGTCAACACATTGAGATCTCCGACCAGGTTCCGTCACCGTTCATGTAGTAATTAATGATCGAGACGCCTGCCCAACCACCAGTCCACCATCCCGAGTCCGTGTATGTGATATGGGCGGATCCGGTAGCTTCGTATTGGTGCCAGATGCTGCCACTGTAGTTAATCAAGAAGAAGTTTTGCCAGTAGTCATTCGGGGATGACACGTTGGTGATTACGGAACCGTTGTAACTGAAGCCCAGATACGAGTGATACCACCAACTGCCTCCTATCGAACTATAGTTGCACTGCCCTGACATCACCGTACCGCCCGAGCCCCCGCCCCCGGTCACGACTAGGCCACTGGGGGCGCCCGCCGACATCTGACTCTCAGTCGGCTCGCTTACCGAAATAGGGATCCTCATCAAGTACTGGCGCTCTGCTGGGGTGAGCCAAGACTTGCCAATTTCGTTCTCGACCCAGGACTTCGCCGGGAGAACAACGCTCTGTCCGGGCGAGAGTTGCACCCGGGGTTCGGAAGGTGCCGCAGCCATCAGTTGTGTCAGAGTCATGGGGGAGTCTGCTGCAGCTCCAACTGGTCCAGCCGACCAAGACAGCGCATACAGCGAGACTGAAGCGACCGCCACCGCAACCCGACTGGCGCCCTTCGTACGAGTGAGAATCATTTGTCGCCTCCATTAACCCTCAGCGCGTTCGCGTCGTTCCGTGTAGCCTGACACGCGACTCGGTGCGTGTCAATTCTTGTGGGAAGATCGGCGCACGGAGTCGAAATCAGCAGTCTTGACCGATACGCGTCTGCACGATGTCGAATCGCGGTCACCTTCAGCGTGCGCGTGAAGTCATCAATGAAGTGCAGCACTTGACAGTCACCACGGCGCCACCCGGTTCTAGAATGAAATGCCCCAAGTCGCAGCCGCCTTTGGACGTGCGAGTACTTGATGGTGAAAGTTCTGAACGATGAGCTGTTGCGGAAGAACTAGGCGGCCGTAGGCGCGATGTTGACTTCGAAGCCGAGAGCCTCGATCTTGCGCTGAAGTCGCTTCGCTTCAACGTGAGGATCGTGGCGTGATTCGAAGTAACCCGCTCCCGGGGAGTTGAGTCCCAACGAGTGGTGTACGAGCCAGTGAGCTGAATCAGGGTCCACCAAAAACGACGTTCATCGCGTCAATCTCAAGATGCAGTTTCGACACAACAACTTGAGGAGAGACACGATGAACGT
>JAKAFH010000030.1 GCA_021818025.1 Actinomycetes bacterium
GGCGCGAGGCGGTGGAGAACGAGCTCAACGTGAGCCGCGAGCAGTTCCTCGCGCTCGGGCTCAACCCGACGAACCTCTCGGAAGGGCTCCTCGAGGAGATTCGCAACATCGCCGAGAAGTACCGCGACCGGGCCGACACGACCAAGATCATCGCGCGCTCCACGTGGCGCAAGGGCATGGAGACCTCGCCGGACCTCGTCCAGCCATAGTCGTCGGTTCAGCGCCGGACGTGTGAGACTCCGTCCATGAGCAAAATCTACGAGTACGTGCGCCACCCGCGGGCCGCGGAGTTGCACGCCGGAAAACCGATCCGGTCGACGGACCTGCGCCGCACCCAGCACGCCAACCCCATCGTGCGCTTCAACGCCCGCTTCGGGCTGCGCATCACGCTGGTCGTGGGCACCATGTGGGCGGCGTACCTCTTCTCGTTCCTCGCGCTGCTCGCCCTGCCGTCGGCGATCAAGCAGGGCACGTACTTCGTCGTGGTGTGGCTCTCGAGCAGCTTCTTGCAGTTGGTCCTGCTGCCGATCATCATCGTCGGCCAGAACATCCAGGCCGCGGCCGCCGACAAGCGCGCCGAGGAGACCTACAAGGATGCCGAGGCGGTCCTGAAGGAGTCCGAGGAGATCCAGAAGCACCTCCTCGCCCAGGACCAGGCGATCTCCGAGATCGTCGCGCGTCTCGAGCGGCTCCACGAGCACCTCGGGGTCAGCGACGAGCCCGCGTCGTGACCTCGCTGACGACCACCACGATCGCCAACCTGCATCAGGGCGACGCCTTGCCGGCGGCGCGCGTCGTGGTGGTGCTGGTGCCCCTCGCCCTGCTCGCGATATACCTGTGGCTGCGTCGCCGGCCGTGAGCGGCCGAGGGCGCCGCGCGTCGTCGGCGGGCTCGCTGCCCGGCTAGAAGTCCCGGCTGACCAGCCTCAGGGTGTTGCGGTCGGTGTGCATGATGACCGTCGGCCACTTCTTGTGCTCGATGACCGAGGTCTCGTCGTACGAGTAGGTGTCGTCGGTGACGGTGATGGTCACGTCGAACCGGGTGGTCTTGGCGACCTCGTCGAGGTACTTGTTCGAGAGGATGCCGTAGGTGTTCGACCCGAGGACGGCCTCGAGCCGGAAGGTCGTCGCGTCCGGCTCGGCGGTGCCCCCGGCGATCAGCGTCGAGGCCCGCGGGATCATGAAGCAGCGCATGACCTGCTTGGCGTCGGCGTCCCACATCCAGTAGCCGATCTCGGTGTGGAAGGGGTTGTCCTGACCGGCCCGGTAGGCCGACATGCGGTAGTCGAGCCCGTAGAGGTGCTGCTCGCCGTTGTCGACCGGTCCGAAGGGCTTGAAGATCACCGTCTCGCGAAAGGGCGTCTCTTCGATCTTGCCGTCCTCGTTGTGGTACGAGACGTCCAGCCCGTCCCAACCCGACTCCCACGTGCCTACGAGCCCGCCGAGCGGACCCCACTCTTCGTACGACATAGTTCCTCCGGTTCGTCCGTCGTCATACTACGTGTCGACGCGCGCGGGTCCAATCAGGCGTTCTTGGAGTTCCCCCAGGTTCGCGGCCTGTTCGAGGGCGACCAGCGCCGGGGCCAGGGCGAGCCACGGCGTCACGTGCGCCCCCGCGACGAAGAGGCCGAGGGCGACCGCCTCGGCGAGCGCACGACGCGCGGCGAGGGTCGGCCCGCCCAGGCGCGCGGCGACCAAGGCACTCGCGTAGAGGACGTTCAGTCCAGGCACGGCCGCGAGCAGCAGCCGGCCGCGAAGCGCCCGCACGGCGAGCGCGTAGAGCACGCTCGCCAACACCAGCAGCGCCACCGCGAGGTCTGAGGCGGCGGTGGCGAACCACGCCGGGGCCGGCGCGGCGGTCCCGGGCCAGTGCGCGAGCGTGCTCACGAGCAGTCCCAGACCCGCGAAGAACGCGACGACGCCCAGGCGCGCGAGTCGGTGCAGCGCCATCGCGGCCGCGAGGTCGGCGACCGGCGTCGCCCGATCGCCGAAGGGCCGCGTCACCGCCGTCCAGTCACGCCCGTTCCAGACCCGCCACGCTCGCGCACCGCCTGGATCGGCGTACCAACCCGGCGGCGCCGCTCGGTCTCTGGTCGCGGGCACCGGGGTAGTCTCCCATGGAGAGGGGGTGGCCTATGCAACCACGGGGAGCCGCCGCACCAACGTCGGGCCCGCAGGATCACGTGTCGCTCGACACCGCCGCCATCGATCGCGCCGTCGAGGAGGTCGGCGCACAGCGCGACGAGTGGGCCCGGCGTGGCCCGTCCGAGCGCGCGGCGATCCTCGAGCGCATCGTACGCGACACCGTCGCGGTCGCCGAGGAGTGGAACGGCGCCGCCTGCCGAGCCAAGGGCTACGACTCGCACGGACCCGAGGGCGGCGAGGAGCTCTTCAGCGGCATCGGGACCTTCGTGCGCATGGCCCAGGCGCTGCGCGGCTCGATGCTCGACATCGCCGCGTCGGGACGGCCGAAGTACCCCGGCCCGGTCCGCCACCGGCCCGGCGGTCGCATCAGCGTCCAGGTCATGCCGTCCTCGGTCTTTGACCGCGTGCTCTACGCCGGCGTGAGCGGCGAGGTCTGGATGGAGCCGGGCATGGACGAGGCAACGGTGCGAGCGACCCAGGCAGCCGCCTACGCCGATCCGCTGGGCAGCGCCGGGGTCTCGCTGGTGCTCGCCGCGGGCAACGTCGCGAGCCTCGGTCCGCGCGACGTGCTCACCAAGCTCTTCGGCGAGGGCAAGGTGGTGGTGCTGAAGGCCAACCCGGTCAACGATTACCTCGTCCCGTACTGGGAGCGGGCCCTGGCGGCGCTGATCGAGCCGGGCTACCTGCGCATCGTCTCGGGCGGCGCGCGGGTCGGCGCCTATCTGACGAGCCACCCGGGTGTGGGCGACGTGCACGTGACCGGGTCGGACAAGACCCACGACGCGATCGTCTTTGGCGTGGGCGAGGACGGTGCGCGTCGCAAGGCGGCCAACGAGCCGCTGCTCGACAAGCCCGTGACCTGCGAGCTCGGCAACGTGTCCCCGGTCGTGATCGTGCCGGGCGACTGGACCGCCAAGGAGCTCGCCTACCAGGCCCGCCACGTCGCCACCATGCTCGCCAACAACGCCGGGTTCAACTGCCTGAGCCCGCGGGTCCTCGTGACCCACGCCGGCTGGGCCCAGCGCGAGGCGTTCCTCGACGAGCTCGAGGCGGTCTTCGCGAGCCTGCCCGCCCGACTGGCGTACTACCCCGGCGCCTTCGAGCGTCGGGCCGAGTTCCTCGCGGCGCACCCCGACGCGCGCGAGATCGGTGGCGGTGGCGAGGGCTTCATGCCCTGGACGCTGATCCGCGGCGTCGATCCGTCGATGCGCGACGACGTGAGCTTGAACGTGGAGCCGTTCTGTGCGCTGATGAGCGAGACCGCGCTCGAGGCCGGCTCGACCGTCGAGTACGTCGACCGCGCGGTCGAGTTCTGCAATGACGTCGTCTGGGGCACGCTCTCGATGACCATCCTCGTCGACCCGCGCACCCTGTCGGTCGGACCCATCGGCGCGGCCGTCGACCGCGCCGTCGCCAACCTGCGCTACGGCTCGATCGGAGTGAACGCCTGGCACGCGCTGAGTTTTGCGTTCGCGACGACCTCGTGGGGCGCCTATCCCGGCCACGAGGCAACCGACATCCAGTCGGGCCGCGGCGCGGTGGGCAACGCCTACCTCTTCGCCCGGCCCCAGAAGTCGGTGGTGCGCGGCCCCTTCGTCGCCACACCGCCGCCCGCGTGGTTCGCCACGAACCCCCACGCTGGCCAGGTCATGCGCCGGCTCCTCGCCTTTGAGGCCGACCCGTCGTGGTTCAAGGTGCCCGGTCTCGTGCGCGCCGCGATGAAGCGCTGACCCGCCGGATCCCCCCGCGGCGCCGGCGACGGTCTACCCTGGCGACGTGTCGTGGGTTGACGTCATCATCGTGGCGCTGGCCGTGCTGGCGGGGGTGCGGGGCTTCACCGTCGGGGCCCTGCGCCAGGTGGGGTCGCTCGTCGGTCTGCTCGTCGGCTTCTTCGCGGGCACCTTCGTCGCCCCGTCGTGGTCCGCGGGCATCACCCACGGCGCGTTGCGTCCAGCCGTCGCGATCGCGATCGTCTTCGTCGGCGCCAGCGTCGGCGCCTCGCTCGGCTCGTGGCTCGGCGGCATCGCCCACGGCACGGCGCGCGTCCTGCAACTGGGCACGATCGACCGGGTGATCGGGGCCCTGGTCGGCGCGGCGGGTGTTGTCTTCGCGAGCTGGCTGATCGCCGGGATGGTCGCGACGGTGGCCTGGGGGTCGATCGCGACGGGGATCCAGGACTCGGCGGTGCTGCGCGCGCTGAACGGGGTGCTGCCCCCCGTTCCCGCGATCGAGGGCCGCGTGCAGGCGCTGCTGCGCAGCGCCGACCTGCCGAACGTCTTTGCCACCGTGATCGCCCCGAGCGTGCCCGGCGGGACCGTTCACCTCGGGGCGTTGCGCGCCGACGTCGCCCAGCCGGCGTCGGTGCTCAAGGTGCTCGCGACCGGGGGCTGTCCGGTCAACCACGAGGGCACGGCCTTCGTCGTCGGCCCCGACGAGGTCGTCACCAATGCCCACGTCGTTGCCGGGTCTCGACGGGTGAGCGTCGGTGGCCGGCGCGCGACGGTCGCGCTGTATGACCCTCGCGACGACCTCGCGGTGTTGCGCGTGCCCGGCCTCAACGAGCCAGCGCTGGCGCTGCGGTCGGTTCGCGCGGTGCCCGGCACGCCCGCGCGGGTGGTCGGCTACCCGCTCAATGGCTCGCGCACCCTCGCGCCCGCGCAGTTGCGCGGCACGATCACCGGGCTCGGACGCGACATCTACAACCAGGACCTGCGCACGCGCACCTACCTCGTGGTCGCCGCACAGATCTCGCCGGGCAACTCGGGCAGCCCGGTGCTGGTCGGCTCGACCGTGGCCGGGGTCATCGTCTCCAAGTCGCTCAGCCAGTCCGAGATCGCCTACGCGATCCCGGCCCACGTGGTCGCCCAGGCACTCGCCCGAGTCCCCGCGCACGCGAGCGCGGGGACTCGGGGGTGCGTGAACTAGTTGCTAGATCGCCGCGTGCACGGCGTCGGCCAGCACGTTCATGCCGTCCTCGAGCTGTGCGTCGGTGATGACCAGCGGGGGCAGCAGGCGGATGACGTTGCCGTAGGTCCCGCACGCCAGGGCGATCACGCCCTGCTGGTTGCAGTAGTTGACGATCGCCTTGGCGGCGGCCGCGTTGGGCTCGGTCGTGCCGGGCTTGACGAGCTCGATGGCCATCATGGCGCCGCGTCCGCGGACGTCGCCGATGATCGACACGTCACCCGCCAGCGCGTTGAGGCGCTTGGACAGCGTCTCGCCGATGGCCCGCGCGCGCGCCGGCAGGTCGCGGTCGCGCATCGTGCGGATCGTCGCGAGGGCCGCGGCCGCGGCGACCGGGTTGCCGCCGTAGGTGCCGCCAAGGCCGCCCTCGTGCACCGCGTTCATCAGCTCGGCGCGCCCGGTGACCGCGGCGAGCGGCATGCCGCCCGCGAGGCCCTTGGCGGTGGTGACGAGGTCGGGGATCACGCCGTCGTGCTCGATGGCGAACCACGTGCCGGTGCGGCAGAAGCCCGCCTGGATCTCGTCGGCGATGAAGACCGCGCCGTTGGCGCTCGTCCAGGCCGACAGCGCCGCGAGGAAGCCGTCGGCGGGCACGATGAAGCCGCCCTCGCCCTGGATGGGCTCGATCAGGATGGCGGCCACGTTGTGGGCGCCGACCTGGGACTCGATGGCGGCGATGGCGCGCGCGGCCGCGTCGGCGCCGCTCAGGCCGTCACGGAAGGGGTAGCTCATCGGGACGCGGTAGACCTCGGGCGCGAAGGGTCCGAAGTGCTCCTTGTAGGGCATGTTCTTCGCGGTGAGGGCCATGGTCAGGTTGGTGCGGCCGTGGTAGGCGTGGTCGAAGACCACGACGGCTTGGCGGCCAGTGGCGAGGCGCGCCACCTTGATGGCGTTCTCGACGGCCTCGGAGCCCGAGTTGAAGAGGGCCGACGCCTTGGCGTGGGTGCCCGGGGTCAGCGCGGCGAGCTCCTCGCAGACCGCGACGTACTCCTCGTAGGGTGCGACCATGAAGCAGGTGTGGGTGAAGTCGGCGACCTGCGCGGAGACGGCCTCGATCACCTCGGGCACGGCGTGGCCGATCGAAGTGACCGCGATGCCCGAGCCGAGGTCCAAGAGCAGGTTGCCGTCGACGTCGAGCAGCATCGCGCCCTCGCCGCGCTCGATGTAGACCGGGAAGCCCGTCGACAGACCCGCGCTCACGACGGCCTTGCGTCGCTCGTGCAGCGCCCGCGACTTTGGCCCGGGCAACTCGGTGACGACTTTGCGTTCGGTTCCGATGGACGGCTTGGCTGGCGATACCACGATGACTCCTCTGCTTGGTATGTGGCCAGCGTAGTTCTGTGCGCCAGCGGCCACCAGAGACGACGAAACGGGTGACTCGCGTCACCCGTTTCGTCCCGGCGGAGGAGGTGGGATTTGAACCCACGGTGCCCGTAGACACAGCAGTTTTCGAGACTGCCCGATTCGGCCGCTCTCGCACCCCTCCGTCAGCCAGTCTACCGTTCGTGGTGGACGTGGTCCGAGGGAGGGGAGAGGGCGGGTGGCAACCGACACCGATGAGGCATTCATGACCGAGGCGCTGGACCTGGCCAGCCGGGCGAGCACACACGACGACGTGCCGGTCGGCTGCGTGCTCGTCGCCAACGGCGCGGTCGTCGGGCGAGGCGAGAACCGTCGCGAGCTCGATCGCGATCCCACCGCCCACGCCGAGATCGTGGCCCTGCGCGAGGCCGCCCGGGCCCGCGGGGCGTGGCGCATGGACGACGTGACCGCCTACGTGACCCTCGAGCCGTGCGTGATGTGCGCGGGGGCGCTGCTCAACGCGCGGGTGTCGCGGGTGGTGATCGGGGCCTTGGACGAGAAGGCGGGCGCCGTCGGGTCGCGCTACCACGTGCTCGCGGACCCCCGGCTCCTGCACGAGTCGGCCGTGGCCTACGACGTGGGCGCCGAGGCGTCGGCGGCCCTGCTGCGCGCCTTCTTCGAGACGAGGCGCTGATGGCCGCTCCGATCGAGGTGATCTGCGTGGACATGGCCGGCACGACGATGAGCGACGACGGCGTGGTCGCGGGTGCCTTTCGGCGCACGATCGCGACGATGGGGCTTGACCGGGTGAGCGCGGCGCGGGCCGAGTCCTACGTCCGCGCGACGATGGGCCAGTCCAAGATCGAGGTCTTCCGCGCACTCTTCGGCCCGACGGCCGAGCGCGCGAACGCGCTCTTCGAAGGCGCGATCGCCGACGTCGCGCGCGAGATCGGCGTGAGCGCCGTGGAGGGCGTCGAGGCGACCGTGCGGGCCTGGCGCGCGAGCGGCCGGCGGGTGGCCCTGACGACCGGCTTCTCGCCCGAGACCCGTGAGGCGCTCGTCGCGCTGCTCGGCTGGGGCGACGTGTTCGACCTGCGCGTCTCGCCGGCCGACGCGGGGCGCGGCCGACCGAGTCCGGACATGGTGTGGTGGAGTGCCACTCGGCTCGAGGCGCCGTCGTGCGAGGCGGTGATGGTCGTGGGCGACACCGCAGCCGACATCGAGTCCGGGCGACGGGCGGGCGCCGGGTGGTGCGTGGGGGTGCGCACCGGCACCGACGACGAGGCCACGCTGCTCGCCGCGGGCGCCGACGCGGTGGTCGACGCCCTCGCCGACGCCCTGCCTGGCGCCTCGGGCAGCGAGTAGGTTCAGCCGCGGGGGTCGACATGGGCGGCTGGGAGTTCGCAACGATCTACGAGACGGTCGCCGACCATGTGCCCGAGGCGATCGCGCAGCGCCAGGGCGCGCACGCCACGTCGTTTCGCGACTTCGACCGGCGAGCCGACGGCGTCGCCGCGTGGCTGCTGTCCCTCGGCGTCGCCGAACAGGACCGGTTCGCCCAGTTCCTCTTTAACGGGCCCGAGTACCTCGAGTCGGTCTTTGCCGCCTACAAGGTCGGGCTCGTGCCGGTGAACACCAACTACCGCTACGGCGCCGACGAGATCGGCTACCTCTGGGACAACGCCGAACCGGCGGCGGTGGTCTTTCACGGCTCGCTGACCCCGGTCGTCGAAACGGTGCGCCACCGGCTCGCCTCGGTGCGCGGCTGGCTCTTCGTCGACGACGCCGCGACCGACTGCCCGGACTGGGCGACGCCCTACGAGACGGTCGCGACGACGCCGGCGCCGCGCCAGCGCGCGCCGTGGGGCCGCGACGGCGACCAGCTCTGCCTGCTCTACACGGGCGGCACAACGGGACTGCCCAAGGGTGTGATGTGGCGTCAGGACGACGTGGCGGTGGTCATGCCGAGCCTCGGGCCGTTCAGCTTCGGGTCCGAGCCCGACTACGACGCGCTGGCGAGCACACTCGGCAGCGGTCAGCAGTTGCTCGCCGCTTGCCCGCTGATGCACGGCACCGCGCTCTTCACCTCGCACGCGGTGCTCGCCCAGGGCGGGTCGGTGGCGACGCTCGCGTCGCGGCGCTTCGACGCGCTCGAGTTGCTCGACGACGTCGCGCGTCACCGCGTGGCGGCGGTCATCCTCGTGGGCGACGCCTTCGCCCGCCCCATCCTCGAGGCACTCGAGGCGTCCCCGGGCCGCTGGGACCTCTCGAGCCTGACGGCGATCGGTTCGTCGGGGGCCATGTGGTCCGAGCCGGTCAAGCTCGGCCTGCTCGCCCACCACCCGACGATGCTGCTGCTCGACTCGTACGGCTCCTCCGAGGCGCTGCCTATCGCGACCTCGATCTCGGGGGTCGGCGCGATCGCGTCGACGGCGACGTTCGCGCCGAGCGAGGCCGCGCTCGTGCTCGGCGACGACGGGCGGGCCGTGGCGCCCGGCTCAACGCAGGTGGGCGTGGTCGCCGTGGGCGGGCGGGTCCCGCTCGGCTACTTCCGCGACGACGCGAGGTCGGCCGCGACGTTCCGGGTGATCGACGGCCGGCGCGTCGTGGTGCTCGGCGACCTCGCCACGGTCGCCGCCGACGGGACGATCACCCTGCTCGGCCGCGGCTCGAGCTGCATCAACACCGGCGGCGAGAAGGTCTACGCCGAGGAGGTCGAAGAGGTGCTCAAGACCCACGCCGACGTGGTCGACGCCGTCGTGGTGGGCTCGGCCGACGAGCGCTGGGGCGAGGTGGTCACCGCGCTCGTGCAGGCGCGACCCGGGACCGCGCCGCGACTCGACGAGCTCGCCGGGCACGTGAAGGGCCAGCTCGCCAGCTACAAAGCACCCCGGCGACTGGTGCTCGTCGAGCGGGTCGGCCGGGCGCCCAACGGCAAGGTCGACTACCAGTGGGCGCACGCGGTCGCGCGTGAGCGACTCGCGGCCGGCGTTCAGGGCGCTGGCTCAGTCCCTCGTCAGAGGGTTGATACCACGGGGACGTCGCGAACTTCTTGAACACTACCGATATATCGCTATACTATGGAATGTATCGAATGTGATTCGAAGGAGACAGCGATGTTCAAGGAATTCGACAACCAGCAGCGGGGTCTCGGCGGGCCGGGCCCGATGGGCCGTCGCCGCGGCGGACCGGGTCACGGTCACGGCGGACCGGGCGGCCACTTCCGCGGCGGCCCGATGCGTCGCGACGGACGTCGGGCGCGCGGCGACGTGCGCGCGGCCGTGCTCGTCCTGCTCGACGAGCAGCCCCGCAACGGTTACCAGCTCATCCAGGAGGTGACCGAGCGATCCAACGACGCCTGGCGCCCGAGCCCCGGCTCGATCTACCCCGTGCTCCAGCAGCTGGAGGACGAGGGACTCGTCGAGGCGGCGGCGGCGGGCACGGGACGGACCTACGCCCTCACCGAGGCCGGCCGGGCGCTCGTGGACGCAAAGCGTGACGAGCTCGGGCGGCCGTGGGAGAACGTCGACGCCAGCGGCCGCGGGGCGCGTGAGCTGATGGGCACGGCCCGTGACGTCATGCTCGCCGCGCGCCAGGTGCTCGTCGCGGGGTCCGCGTCACAGTCGGCCCGCGCGATCGCCATCCTCGTCGAGACCCGGCGGTCGCTCTACGGCATCCTCGCCGAAGGCGACGACGCTTCCTAGGCGCGGCGCTGCAGTGAGACGACGAGTCACGCGGATCCCGGGTCGGGGTCCGCGTCGCTCGCGCTGAAGGAGACCGAACCGTGTCCGGGGTGCTCGAAGTCGAGGTGCACGCTGAAGGGCTCGTCCTCGCGTGAGGGCCCCTCGCCGTCGGCGACGATGACGATGTCCTCGTCGGGCCGACCGTAGATCGCCCGCGCCATGCCGAGCATCGCCTGGCCGAGCACGACGCCGATGGCGGAGTTCGCGGCCCGCTCGGTCAGCGTTCGGTGCTCGTCGACGCTGTCGGTCGCGGCGTCAGCGTCGGTTGCGCGCAGCCACGCCAGCCACTGCTCGTCGGTCCAGGACTCGGGGTCCGCGGGCGGACCCCCGTCGACGGGCTGGTTGCTCGACTCCATCGTTTCCACCGTACCGGCGAAGTCCCCGGGCGGCCCCTCAGTCGAGATGGTGGTCGATCAGCTCGTGGGAGACCGGACTCCTCGACGGGCGACGGGGTGCGCGGCGGTGCTCGCTGCTCGAGCGATGCGCGTGGCCCGTGAGCGGCCGAGCCCCGAAGAGCGCCACCGCGAGGCGCCCGATCTCACGATCCTGGCCCGTGCGGAACTGCAGGCTCACGAGGTCGCCTTCGGCACCGAGGGACTGACGACTGCGCTCGTCGCAGTCGAGGCGCACGGTCTGGTCCCCGTCGAAGCTCAGCGCGAGGAGGTGGTGCTGGCTCGCCGTTGCGAGCAGCCGGGTGCGAACGAGCGCGCCGCCGATGGAGACGTCGAGCAGGTGGGCGCGGCCCCCGTCCACGAGCGCCTCGCCCTCGAGGCGCTGGCGCACGCCGGTGCGCCGGTCGGTCGCGAAGCGATCCGAGCGGATCCGACGGATCGCGGCCACGAGCAGCCCCGCATTCACCAGCGCCCAGAAGACCGCCCCGTAGACGGTCCAGCGCACGGGGTAGGTCACCGGGGTCAACCCCGCCAAGGTGGCGACGAACCACGCGCCCGCGGCGACACTCAGCGCGAGCAGCAGCCAGAGCAGCCACGGCGCCTGGCCACGGCGGCGCTCGTCGGCGCCGCCCTTGGCCGTGACGCGGAAGGGCTTGGCGGCGCCGCGCAGGTACGTCATCGTCGCGGCCATCGTCGTCTGGAGCCGCACGAACTCAAAGAGCGTCGCCAGACTCGCGGGTGCGTACCCGCGCGAGAGCAGCGCGATGGCCAGTCGCTGGGCGAGCAGGGTCACGCCGAAGGCGAGCGCGAATGTCATCGCCGAAGCGTGGATCGGGCTCGCGCCGCTGAAGACGACCGCGAGGGGCACCAACACGTAGCCGAGCGTGCGCCACGCGTCGAACCAGCCGAGCACGGTCGCCGCGTAGGCCACCCGTTGGCCGACGGTCAGGCCACGGCCGGTGATCGGGTGCTCGAGGTGCAGCAGCTGCATCGCCCCCGTGACCCAGCGCAGGCGCTGGGTCTGGTACTGCTCGGCGTCGCGCGCGGCCAGGCCGCGCGCCAGGACCTCGTTGTGGTACACGGTGCGCCATCCGCGCCGGTGCAGGCGGATCGAGGTGTGGATGTCCTCGGGGAGGGTCTCGGTCGCCACGCCGCCGACTGCGCGCAGCGCGCTCGTGCGCACCACCGCGCTGGTGCCGCACCAGAAGGCCGCCCCCCAGCGGTTCTTGCCCGGCTGGATGGCCCGGTAAAAGAGTCGCTGCTCGTTGAACGCGGTGGCCCGACGGTGGCGCCAGAACCAGGAGCGGTTCGGGCCGTGCTCGAAGGAGTCCACGTTGTAGAAGTCCTGGGGCGTCTGGACGATGGCGATCGACGGGTCGTCGACGTAGCCCAGGGTGTGGGTCAGGAACTCGGGGCTCGCTACGTGGTCGGCGTCCAAGACCGCGACGAACTCGGCGTCGAGGTGCTCGATCGCGTGGTTGAGGTTGCCGGCCTTCGCGTGGGAGTGGTCCTCGCGCGCGAGGTAGTGGGCCCCGAGGGTCTCGGCGAGCGCGGCCACCCACGGCCGCTCGCCGTCGTCGAGGACCCACGTTTCGTGGGCCGGCCGCAGCGCGGCCGCCGCGGCGATGGTCGGCAGCAGCACTTCGGCCGGCTCGTTGTAGGTCGGGATGAGCACGGCGACGCGTCGGTCGCTCGACTCGACCGGCGCGGGGATGGCCGACGCGTCGAGGTCCCAGAGGGAGAAGCTGAAGAGGCCGAGGCCGAGGACCGCGTGGACCTCGAGCAGCCACAGCGGGATCGCGAGCCACAGCGTGCCCATGGTGAAGCCCACGCGCCACGTCAGGTAGGCGACGCTGAGCGCGAGGGCGACGAGCGCCGACGCGCGAACCGTGAAGCGCCGGTGCGGCGACTCGGGTGCCGGTAGCGCGCCGTCGCCGCTCGAGAATGCTGGCAGGACGACTCGGGTACCGCGCTCGTCAACCGTCGACCCACTGACCCGGTCATTCGCCCTTGCGTCCATGGCGCCAACCACGCGGCGCGATGTCAAACCCGACACAATCGTCGGCCAACATTCATTAAACATCGGCAGCGTGCTGGCGCCGCCGACCTCGGGCGTGGCGCCGTTTGCGCCGGGCATCGGACCGTGTCGGTACGATGAGCGACGTGGGACTGGCCGCCTACCGACAATGCACCTTTCGCGAGAAGCGCGAAGTCCTGGGTGTCTTCTGGTCACGTCGTGGCACTGATAGCGACCTAATCGGCGCGGCCGCGCGCGAGTACGGCCCGTACGCGCTCGCGATGGTCGTCGTGATCGCCGTCGAGCTCGCCGTGATCGCGATGGTGCTAGTCGCCAGGGCTAACGCCTGGGCGTGGCCCGCGATCCTCGCGACCGGGCTCGCCGCACTGGCGACGTGGAAGACAAGGACCTGCCAGCGAGCGCTCACGTCCGCGACCAGCGACGCACCACGGCCGCTACCTTGACCGATCGGTCTGGGCGGTGCATCGCGCCCGGCGATCGGCGACGTCGTGGGATTAGCCGAGCGGGGTGAGCGGTACGCGTGCTCGCTCCCGCCACTCGTTTGAGAGCGGGTCGTAGAGGTAGAGGACGACCTCGCGAGCGCGAGCGCGAAGCGGCAGGCGTGACGCGCAGGCCGCCGCGGCCTCGTGCAGCTCGGCCAACGGTCGGTTCTTGGCGACGGTGAGGTGGGCGACGTAGCGTGCGCCGGCTCGCGCGGCGAGCACGGCGGGGAAGGCGCTAGCGAGCGCGGCGGCGAGGTGTTCGAAGGGTGTCGGGTCCTCGGGCGCGACGTAGACCACCCGCTGGGCGAACCACTCGACTGACCCGAACGTCACGTCGAAGACCGCCGAGGTGACCAGGCACTCGGCGAGGACCTCGACGACGCGGTCGTCGATGCGCGCGGGATCGAGGAACGGCGCGGCAATGGTGACATGCGCGTCGAGTGCGCGGGGCCGGCGCCACCGCGTCGTCAGCACGCGAGCCTCGGGGAAGGGGATCGCGACAACGCTGTGCACGGGCCGATAGGTCATCGCGGCGCCGAGGATCGCGCTGGGGATCGGCTCGAGCTCAATAGTCGCTGACGTGCTCGACGCTGAGCTCGCGGGTCGTGCCATCAGCGCGCGCGACCGTGACGAGGAAGTGCTCGCCGATCGCGTGTCGCCGGATCGCCGTTTGGATCTCGATCACGGCTTCGATGCCCGCCGCGGCGATCGGCTCGCCATCAATCGCGATGAGCCGCTCGCCACCGAGCGCACCGGCGCTCGCCAGGGGACTGCCGCGCCGTGGCGTCGTGAGGTCGAGTCCCGGGTCGGCCCCGAGGTCGACTTCGGTCAACGGCCACGCTTCGTCGATGGTCGCCCGCCCCGCCAGGGTGCAGCCGCAGGCGCCGAGGCCGCACATCGGGCAGATGCAGCGACAGTCGAGCTCGCGCTCATCGAGTTCGTGCACGACGACGCCGGCCAGCAGCGCGTGCAGGCGGCGGGAGGCCCGCAGGTGCGCCGACAGGTGGCTCGGCGCCAGTTCGCGCAGCGCGGGGTCAAAGAGTCGGAAAGCGAGTTGGGTGAGCACCGCGTACTCACTCGCCGCGAGGCCCAACGCCGCCGCGACGAGACCGAGCGCTTCGGACGTGGACTCGACCGTTCGCGCGTCGGCCAACAGGCGCGTCATCGGCGACGACGCGGGTCGGTCGGCGGCGAGCGCGTGCGGCGAGGCGCCGAGGGTGAGCACCCGCGCGTCACAGTCGCTCCGCATCGTCGTGAGTTCGTCTCGCAGCGCGCTACCGAGAGACGGGCGATGCGACAACTCGGCTAAGCCGTGGGCCAGCGCCCTTTCGATGCTGGTTACGCGTTGAAGCCGGTCTCCCAGGACGGCACCCGGATCATGGTCGCGACCCCGCATCAATGCGGAGGGTAACACTCGGTATCGCCGTCGACAAACCCCTGAGTCGCCAGTCCCCGGTACGGACGCGGTGCATCGGCGCCGGTCACTTGCGTGTCGCAGCGCGATGGTCGAGAGCGGTCACCACCGCGTATTGGTGTCCGGGTCATCCCGTAGATCCACCCACTCGGGGTCGGGTCAGGTGCGGGTTTCTACTGATAGCCGCGGTTCGCGCGCATCGGTAGCGTCGCGTGCATGGACGATCCCGCACCCATTCTCGAGCTCGTCGGGATCACCCGGCGCTACGGTCACGGCGACACCGAGGTGTGCGCACTCTCGGACGTGTCCCTGGCGGTCGCACGCGGCGAGATGGTCGCGGTGATGGGGCCAAGCGGCTCGGGTAAGTCGACACTGCTCAGCATCGCGGGGACCCTCGAACTGCCCAGTGCCGGTGACATACGCATCGACGGCGTGTTGGTTTCGGCGATGGACCGCACCGAGTTGGCGCGACTACGGCGCGTAACGATTGGCTTCGTCTTCCAGGACTTCAACCTGCTGCCCGGCCTTAGCGCGCTGGAGAACGTCACGCTGCCCCTCGAACTGGACGGGTGCCGGACGCGCCTGGCCCGAGTTGCGGCCCACGACGCCCTGGCGGCGGTGGGCCTCGACGACAAGGCCGGCCGATTCCCTGACGAGCTCTCGGGTGGCGAGCGCCAGCGGGTGGCCATCGCGCGCGCGATCGTCGGCGAGCGTCACCTCCTGCTCGCTGACGAGCCTTCGGGGGCGCTCGACTCGGCCAACGCCGAAGCGGTCATGCAGCTGATCCGGTCCGCCTGTCACGGGGGCGTGGCGGCGGTCGTGGTGACCCACGACGCTCACCTGGCCGCGTTGGCCGACCGCACCGTGCACCTGCTCGATGGCCGGCTGCTCGAGACGTCAGCCGTTCGCCCATGAGTGACACCGGACGGCGGGTGGTGCGGCGCTGGACGTGGCGGATGTTCCGACGCGAATGGCACCAGCAGGTGCTGGTGCTCGCGCTGGTGGCCCTGGCGCTGGCCGCGACCGCGGTCATGGCCGCCGCCGCGTCCAACGCGCCGCCGCCCGCGACCGCCCAGGCCGGGACCGCCTCGTTCGTCGCCAACGTCCCGGGCGGCCCCGAGCTCGAGCAGCGAGTCCGGGCCTTCGCCGCCGACGCGGGGCCCGTCGAGTTGATCGCCCATCGCCAGGTTGGCGTGCCCGGCACGGCGCTCAGCGTCGACCTGCGCGGACAGAGCCCGCACGGCCGATACAGCCGCCCGCTGCTCACCCTGCTCACCGGCCGGTACCCGACCGCAGGACACGAAGTCGCCGTGAGTCCCGTGGCGGCCGCGGACCTGGGCCTGTCGCTCGGCGCCACCTGGCGCCCGGCGGGCCTGGGAACCTGGCGAGTTGTCGGCACCGTCGAGAACCCCGACAGCCTGCTCGACGCCTTCGTGCTTGTCGCGCCGGGCCGGGTGCCCGCGCCCACGTCGGTGACGGTGCTCTTTGACACCTCGCCCCAGCGGCTGCCGACGGCGTTGCGGAGCCTCACGTACGCGGCGAACCGTAACGGCGGCTTCTCCGCAGCGCTCTTGGTCGATCTCGTCGCCGCCTTCGGCCTGACCCTGATCGGTCTCGTGTCGGGCGCCGCCTTCACCATCATCGCTCGGCGGCGACAACGGTCCCTGGGACTGCTCGGCTCCGTTGGCGCCACCGACGCGCGGTTGCGCCAGGTGGTGATCACCAATGGCTGGTTGGTTGGGTTGAGCGCGGTGCTACTGGGCGCGCCCGTCGGACTGGGCCTCTGGGCGCTCTACCGACCGCACCTGCAGTCGAGCTCGCATCACGTCATCGGTCCATGGCACCTGCCCTGGGGCGAGTTGGTCGCCGCCACAGCGCTGGCCCTGCTCACCCCGCTGCTCGCCTCGATTCGACCGGCGCGCGAGGTGGCGCGCCAGCCGATCATGCGCGCCCTCGAAGGTCGGCCGCCGACCCCCCGTTCCGTGGCGCGCTCGGCGACGCCCGGGGTGGTCATGCTCGTGGTCGGTTTCCTCGTCCTGGGCTACGCCGCGAGCCGGGGCGGGGCGAGTCTGGTGCTGGTGCTGGCGGGATTTGTCGCCCTCGTCGTCGGGCTGGTGCTGCTCGCACCGAGTTTCATCGCCGCCCTGGGTGCCCTCGTGCCGCTCGTGCCCCTTTGCGCGCGCCTCGCGATCCGCGACCTCACGCGCTACCGAGCGCGCAGCGCGGCCACGTTGGCTGCGTTGAGCATCGCGGTGATGGCCGCGATGAGCGTGCTGGTCGCGACCTCGGCGCGTTACAGCGACCCACTCGACTACGTCGGCCCGAACCTCTCGAGCACCCAGCTGCTCGTCCAGCCGGCCCCGCGAAGCGACACCGCGCTCACCTCGACACAGTCGAGTGTCGCGCACGAACTGGCGCGGTTCCTCGGGGCCACGACCCTCGACCTCGTGTCGCCGACGGCGGGACTGGTGCGCCAGGGCCCGGGTCGAAATTGGTCGGGCCCGCTCTTCGTCGCCACGCCCGCGTTGCTGGCCGCGTTCCACATCCCGGCCGCTGCGATCTTGCCGCGGGCGCTCGTCGTAACCCATCGGCCGGGCCTGTCGGGCGTCACGGACCTGGTACTCGTGCGTGGTGGGGCGTCGAACGGCCAGGCGACGCCGGGACTTCCCAGCGCTGACAAGACCGGTCCATCGCCGACGTCGGCGTGCACCGTCGCCAGCGGGTGTGTCGCGCACCCCGCGATCCAAGAGCTGGCGGCGCTGCCCGGCGGGACGTCGGCGCCCAATACCGTGCTGACCGAGTTCGCGGTGCGGACCCTGCACCTGTCGACCTACGCCTCGGGCTGGCTGCTCACCACCTCCCTGCCGCTTGACGCGTCCGAGATCGCCCAGGCCCGCAGCTCCGCGGCGAGCGCCGGACTGATCGTCGAGACTCGATCGGGCATGCCCACCTCGGGCGAGGTGGCGAGCTGGGCGACCGGCGCGGCGTTCGCACTGGCGCTGAGCCTGGTCGCGATGGCGCTCGGGCTGTTTCGCGGCGAAACGGTCGAGGACCGCCGCATCCTCGTCGTGACCGGAGCCCGCCCGCGCACGCGCCGCGGCGTCGGCGCGGTGGTCGCGGCGCTTCTTTCCCTGCTGGGCGCGATCCTCGGGTCACTGGGCGCCTACGTCGCGGTCGCGGCGGTCCTGCGAGCCCAACCACAGGGCGCGAGCCTGCTCAGCGAGCTCACCCAGGTCCCGACACTGAGCCTCCTCGCGATCTTTGTCGGACTCCCGGTCGTCGCCGGCGGCCTCGGGTGGCTGCTGTCGGGCGGCGAACCCGCTCGACTCACGCGTCCGGCCACGTAGCAGCCCCGCGTCACTGACCGTGGATACCGTCGAGTGGTGGCCGGGTCGCGCGAGGAGGTCGGTATGCGACGAGTCCGATTTGTCGTCGTTGCCATCGCGCTCGTGTCGGTCTTCGTCGGCGCGCCTCTCGCGGGCGCGGTCTCGACGGTGCCGGTTGCGCACGTGTGGGTCGAGCCCGGCGCCGGCCTGGGCTTCCTCGACACCGCGATCGTCCAGGCACGGCGCAGCGTCGACGTGTCCATCTACGAGCTCGCCGACGCCGAGGTGGAACGCGACCTCGTCGCGGCCGCGCACCGACACGTTCGCGTCCGGGTGCTGCTCGACGCCGCCTACGCCGGGGCCTACGAGAACGCCGGCGCGGTCGCGGCGCTACGCGCCGGTGGGGTCACCGTCGCTTGGGCTCCGACGAACCAGATCTTTCACGCCAAGTACGTCGTCGTCGACCGCACGCACGCCTACATCGGCACCGGGAACCTGACGAGTCGGTGGTACGCCTCGACGCGGGACTTCTGGGTCGAGGTCACCGCGCCGTCGACGGTGGCCGCGATCGAGGCGGTGTTCGCGCGCGACGTCGAGGGTCGTCCCGTCCAGCCCGCGAGCACCGGTGGGCTGGTGTGGAGTCCCGGATCGACGGCGTCGCTCGTACGTCTGATCGACAGCGCGCGACACAGCCTGCTCATCGAGAACGAGGAGATGCGGTCCTACACGATCGAAGACGCCCTCACCGCCGCGGCGCGCCACGGCGTCACGGTGACCGTGGTGATGACCGCCTCGCCGGCGTGGGCCAGTGCGCTCGGCGAACTCGCCCACGCCGGCGTGCGGGTGCACACGATCTCGCCGCAGGGTCTCTACATCCACGCCAAGGTGATCTGCGTCGACTGTGTGGGCGCGCGCGGGACGGCCTTCGTGGGCAGCGAGAACTTCTCGTACGCCTCGCTCGACTACAACCGCGAACTGGGGGTCGTCACCACCAGTCCCGCGGTCATCGCGGCCGTGGCGGGCGCGATCAGCGCCGACGCGCACCGCTGAGCAGTCGGGACCGGCGCCCGTCACCGTCGGGGGCGACGCCAATTCGATGGCTGGTGTCGGTATGATCGCGCGTCAGGACCACGCCGAGGAGGTGTGCGATGGGGGGGCACGGACGGGGCCGCTGGCGCGCGAGCGCCATCACCGTGGTGATGGTGGCGACCGTGGCGGCGGCGAACGGGGCCAGTGCGACGGCGCGCGCCGACGCGAGTGGGCCACCGGCGATTCTGTCGGCCAGTGTGGGCGTTACCGAGCCGACCCAGGCCGTCGTCTCGCTCAGCGTCGATCCCAACGGTCTGCCGACCAACGTCGTCGTCCAGTACGGCACCTCGAGCGCGCTCGGCGAGGCGACGCCGCCGAGCAGCCCCGGAACGCTGGCCCCGACGCCCACGCCCTTCAGTGTGACGATCAACGGCCTTGAGCCCGCGACGACCTACCGTGCGCGGGTCGTCGCGACGAACAGCGCCGGTTCGGCGACGTCGGGTCTCTTGAGCTTCGCCACGCCGCCGGCGTCGACCGGTCCCACGGGGCCCGGTGCGAGCACCACCACCGCCACGGTCAAGGTGATCCCCGTCGCCTCACCGGGTGCGTGGGGCGGCTTGAGCGGCGTCGCGTGCATCGCGGGCTCGTGCCTCGCCGTCGGCTATGAGGGCCGTGGT
>JAKAFH010000124.1 GCA_021818025.1 Actinomycetes bacterium
CCATGGACTGGCTGGGCCTTTCCTACGACGAGGGCCCGTTCCTGCAGTCGAGCCTGATCGCGGATCACACCGCGGCCGCCGAGGCGCTCTACGCCGCGGGGCGCCTGTACGCCTGTGACTGCACGCGCGATGCGATCGACGCGCGCACGGCTGGCGCCGCCAAGCCCGGCTACGACGGGTTCTGCCGTGACCGGGGGCTGGCGCGCTCGCCCGAGACGGCGCTGCGCTTCGCGGTGGCGCGCGAGGGCGAGACGGTCGTGGCCGACCTCATCCGCGGCGACGTCACCTTCGCCAATGCGAGCTACGAGGACTTCGTCGTCGTACGCCCGAACGGCGTTGTGCTCTACCCCCTCGCCAACCTGGTCGACGACCGCACCATCGGCATCACCCACGTGATCCGTGGCGAGGACCTGCTGCCGACCGCCCCCAAGCAGGTGATGATGTGGGAGGCATTGAACGACTGTGCCGGCGTCGAGGTCGTCGCGCTGCCCCAGTACGCGCACCTGCCGATGCTCGTCAACGAGCAGCGAAAGAAACTCTCCAAGCGCAAGGACCCCGTCGCCGTCGAGTCCTACCGCGACCAGGGCTACCTGCCCGAGGCCTTCGTGAACTACCTGGCCCTGCTCGGCTGGAGCCCGCGCGGGGGCGAGGAAGTGGTGAGCCGTGACGTGCTCGTCGCGCAGTTCGCCCTCGAGGACGTCAGCCACTCGCCGGCCTTCTTTGACGTGAAGAAGCTGACCCACCTCAACGGCGAGTACCTGCGCGCGATGTCCCTCGAGCAGTTCGTCGAGGCGGCCCGGCCCTGGGTCGCACCCTGGTCGAGCGACTGGCGCCCGACGACGCCGCCGCCGTGGACGAAAGGTCAGTTCGACGAGGCGCTCTTTTCCCGCGTGGCCCCGCTGGTCCAGGAGCGGGTGGCGACCCTCGGCGAGGTGCCCGGCATGATCGGGTTCTTCTTTTGCGACGTGGCCGTTGACGAGGCGGCCTTCGCCAAGGTCATCGGCAACGACCCGCTCGGCCAGACGATGCTCGCGGCCGCGATCGAGCGCTTCGCCGACCTGGACTGGACCGCAACCGACCTGCACGAGGCGACCGCCGAGCTCGGCGAGGCGATGGGCCTCGTACTGCGCAAGGCCCAGGCCCCCATTCGCTGCGCGGTGACGGGCGCGCTCGTCGGGCCGCCGCTCTTTGAGTCCCTCGAGATCCTCGGGCGCGAGGCCGTGCTCGAACGGCTGCGCGCGGCCCTGGCGCGCGCGAGCGCGTGATCTTCTGGCCGGTCAAGCTGGCCTTTCGCATCGTGAGCCTCGTCGTCTTGCTGGTCGCGGGGTACTTCGCCGTCACCTTCGTCCAGATCTGGCTCACCGGCCGGCAGCACTCGAGCGCGGACGCCTCGGCGATCCTGGTCTTCGGGACAGCCGAGCTCAACGGCAAGCCTTCGGCCGAGCTCGCCGCGCGCCTCGGTGAGGCTCTCACGCTCTACGACGCGGGTCGCGCGCCCTGGCTCGCGGTGACCGGCGGCAACCAGCCCGGCGACCACTTCACCGAGGCGGGGGTCTCGGCGAGTTACCTGGAGGCCCACGGGGTCCCGAAGAGGCGGATCATCGTCGGGGGCGGCGACGACACCTGGCAGAACGTGCAGTCCGTCGCCAGCCAGCTGCTCGACCATGGCCTGAAGTCAGTCCTCGTCGTGACCGATCCCTTCCACGAGGACCGCGCCATGGCGAACGCCTCAGCCCAGGGGCTGACCCCGTATCCGGCGCCGGTCGCGAACTCCCCGACGGTCAACTTCTCGCTCTGGCGCTACTACCTCAAGGAGACGATCGCCGTTGGCCTGGGCCGGATCGTCGGCTACGGCACCTTGAGCTCGTGGTCGCGCGGCCTGCACCTGCCGCTCGCGGTTGGCGGGTCGCGGGCCCACCGGGTAAGATTGCCCAGCCCTTCGGGGGTGGTGTAATTGGCAACACAACTGGTTCTGGTCCAGTTATTCAGGGTTCGAATCCTTGCCCCCGAGCGAAGCGACGGCTCGCCGTCGATTCATGGTCCCATCGTCTAGTGGCCTAGGACATCACCCTCTCAAGGTGGAGGCACGGGTTCGAATCCCGTTGGGACTGCGTTTTGGGCTGAACCCCGTTTAGGGGTCCAGTTCTTTGGTGCAAAATGGCCGCGAACTACCACGAGGTACACGAGGTAGTCGTCCCGGGCTCAACCCTTGGCTCCGGACAGGGGTTGTGGGAAATTGGTCGTGACCTGCGTTGACCTGGGCCGGGACTGGATTGATCGGGCCGTCACTGACGAACCCCTTGTCCTTGGCGACGGTGTTCACCATGTCGTCGCACTGCCGACGTGAATGGTTACACGTACTTTGTTCCTACGACAGCGCGGCGAAGAGGTCACTCGACAGCACGGCGCAGGTTGCCGAAACTCCGGCCGGATCACCGATGAACTGTTCGGCTCGCCCCGCCATGAACGACCCCTGGCTGGAGGCACTGCCGAAGAGCTCCTGCAGGTGCGTCAGGGCACTGCGCGTCACGTCGCCGGCCAGGTCGTCGTCGCGGAGGGTACGCAGGGATGTCGCGATCACGTCCGTTGGAATTGCTCGTAAGAGCCGATAGATGTCATAGGCGTCTTTGTCAACAAGGCGCTCCGGCGCGCTCTCGTGCCGCTCACCGAGTTTGTGAAGCTTGGCGACTAAAAGGGCCGCTGGTCCGGCCACGCGCGCCTCAATCGATCGACGGTCAGTTGGGTCAATCGACGGGATCGGCATCATCGCGTTGTCAACCACGGCGGCTTCGAGACCTACCGCCCGACGAAAGGCGCGACTCGCGTGCGGGGGTGCCGATACGCTTCGACGTCCCTTGCCGGCAAGAGCCGCCGGCACCATAAGGTCGACCGGAATCCCGAGTGGGCTCAGCCACGCCCCTGGTTGTCCGGATGGGGCGTCGCTGTGGAATCCGGCGCCGCGCATCGCTTCTTCGATGAGCGGATCATTGGCAAGTGTTCGCACGTCGATAGCGAGGTCACTGTCCTTGGTGGCTTCCGCGACCGCGACCGGCGCAGAACGCGTGTGCAGATAGATGGCCTGTGCACCAACGACTATGACCGAGTTCCGGTGCGCGCCAATCGCGATCAACGCGTCGAGCAGCGCTGAACGCGCGAGCGCCAAAAGGTTGTCACTGGCGCCAAGCGGATTCATTCTTCTCCATCCACTCGAGCAGGGCCCGACCCTCCTCGGGACCGCGACCTGGTGACGTCAGCAGATCAACGGCCGCCTGACTGGGTGAGACGATCACGGCGCCGTCTAATCGCTGAGTGCGCTCGAGTGCGGCGGTTTGCGTAGCGGGCGCAATGATGACGTTGGTGCCTGCGTCGACTCGACGCAGGTTGCCGTACTGCGCGAACTCGTCTGGGTTCTCGGCGTAGATCATGGCGAGCCTCGTAGGCGCATACGCCTCCCACGTCGCGGCGGCGATCGAACCGGTGATCGCGTAGCCCCCAACGGGCGAGTCCTCGGGCAACTCGCTAACACGCTTTACGAGTTCAGGCAGGCCGCGGGGGGCGAGGTAGCCCGTCGCACCGGCCAGCGCGGTGAAGTCGTAGTCCTTGGACCATCGCTCCACGAGCGCCCGCCACTGTACGTCGGTGATCGTGCCGGTGTCGTCACGAGTGAGCAGGCCCTGTTCTTGTAAGAAGTCGACGACGCGGTAGGTGTTGCCACTGGGCGTCCCGGCTCGTTTCATGAGTCCTGGCACCGAGTAGGGGGGGCGAAAGTCAACGAGTGCTCGAACGACGCGGGCCGCGGACTCACCCTTGAGGTTCCCCTTGGGCCGACCCGGTCCCCGCCACGGGTCCTTTTGCTCGCCGACGTCACGCACGAACAGCGATGGCGTCGTCAGGAGGATCCGCATGTTTCCCGTCGCGTCGACGTAGGAGACATCACGCTCGGCCAGCCACGCCCGCACGGGTTCGGCCAGGTAGCGCGCGACCACGAGCGGGGCGAGCGACTCGTCGGGCTCGAC